>DROE01000090.1 GCA_011322005.1 Devosia sp. | reverse complement strand
TGGAGCGTGCTCAAATTTTCCCGATGAATTGCAGCAAGGTTTTTCAGCGCTACCCTCACCCGCTTCTGAGCCTCTGCATTGCGACCCGCTGTCACCTGGGCCCGGCGCTGCAATGTCCTGAATTGTTCCACATCGGTGCCCAACAGAGGCAGGGACGCCGCCGCCGCAACGAACAGAGCAACAAGAAGCAAGTCAACGGGTCCCGTCAACACCTGGCGAAAGAAAAAATAGAACAATGCCGCAATCAGGAAGGCGACGAGGAAACCCACATTGAAAGCCTGAAGCAGCCGACCTGGCAGACCACTCTTCTGCAACGCGGCTTTCAGAGAAATCCCGGCAGCCTCACCACCCAAAAGAGCCAGTCCCGCACCGAAGAACAAACCCAATGCGCCCTCGAGCGGCGGGATTTGTGTGGAGGGGGCAAAAATCACCGTTATGGCTACCGCCAGCACCCACAACAAAAACCGTATTGCCGGCCTTATCCATGGATAGGGAAGACGGGCCAGCGCCTGAAGTGATGATCTGTGCCGGGCTCCTGCGCGATCGGCGAGGCCGGCCGCAAGTCTGGCTTCCCGGAGCGCCTGCTGATAGGGGGAGGGGATATCAGCGGCCAGCGCCTCATCCACTGAATCAGCCGCCGGGGCACTTCCCAACAGGATTTCTTCAGGAAACGGGGGTGGCAGGGACCCTGCACTGCCCGGCAGCGGGTTTGCTTCAGGGTTAAGGCCCGGCGCACCGGGCCCGGTCAGAAGCGACAGCAACCGGTCATCCGTGATGTCATCGGGCTCGTCGGGGCCATCGCTGTCAGTTGCTTCACCGTCCGGGTCTCCAGCCACCTGTTTTCCCTCACCTCATTGAAAGCTTGCCCCCCATGGTCCAACCCGGCTTCCCCGGTTTCAAGCAAAACAAGCTTGTTTGAAGCGACAGGGCCAGTGTTGGCATTTTAGGGTCAACCATGCACAAAAAATTGCCAAGGCCTGTTGCCCCCTTTGTTACTGTGGCCTCCCGCACCTCACTTGCCGCCGCCTTTGCGCGCGTGGTCCGCTCGGGCGGGGGCGCGGGGGGCGACGGGGTCGATATCGCGCAGTATTCCCTTGATACCAGGGGCACATTGGGGGCGCTGGAGCGGGAGTTGAAAAGCGGGGGCTACCGCCCGGGTCCCTATCGGCGCTATGCCATTGCCAAACCCGGCGGGGGAAAACGAAAACTTTCCGTGCCGTGCATCCGGGACAGGATTGTGCAGAGTGCGGTGGCCGATGCCCTGGACCGGGCGCTGGACAAGAAGATGTCCAAGGCCTCTTTTGCCTATCGCCGGGGCCTGTCTGTCGAGCATGCCGGCGCCCTGGTCATGTTTCACCGGCTGCGCGGGTTCACCTGGGCGGTTGATGGCGATATCGAGAAGTTTTTCGACAATGTCGAACACAAGCGCCTCATCAGATTGCTGAAGGGGCTTGGAGTGTGTGAAAAAACCAACCGGCTGATCGCCCAATGGCTTGGGCACTTTGCCAGGCGCGGGCGCGGCCTGCCCCAGGGCTCTCCCCTTTCGCCCGTTCTGGCAAACCTGTTTCTGATGCCTTTTGACAAGGCCATGGAAAGCAAACGGGTCAAGCTGGTGCGTTATGCCGATGATTTTTTGTTGCTCACCCGGAGCAAAGCACGGGCAAAAGAGGCCCGTATGGCAGCCGAAAAAAAGCTAGCCGGACTTGGCCTGAAGCTGAACAGGCGCAAATCAAAACTGGTCCGGCTTCAGGACGGGCTGACCTTTCTGGGCCTGAACATTTCCGGGGACGGAATAAGCCGGGCCTGAACCGGGGTCCATCACGATCGGCTTAACGCCTCTGCTGCCTTTCCAGATAGGGAAGCCCGTCGGCTTCCAGCCCCAACTGATCAAGCCAGCAATTGTTGTGCTGTTTTTTGTTTTCAACGAACCAGTCAAATATCTTTGCCCCGGAAAACGGCGTGCCCGCCGGTTTGCCCGGGCGCGGATAGTGCACCGGTTTGCCCTTGTAGCCGGCCATGGCGCCTTCAAAAGAGCGAATGAAGGGCACCTGCTCAAAGGCAAGCCCATAGCCCTG
>DROE01000089.1 GCA_011322005.1 Devosia sp. | reverse complement strand
TCTGGATCACCTCCAAATGGGGGAATTGTAATATGCAATACCTTTTGACGAGACATTGCATCCGAGTATTCACGGATTTCGGCTTGTGGATGTTCGTGCCCGATTTCCCGGCGTTGAATTTCACGTTATTTTTTCTTTGTTCCCATTATTGAAGCTCTCTTACCTCAGGCTAATTACGCTAAGCGCCCCCTTTGAATTCAAGAATATTGTCCCCGGCGGCCTCACCATTCACAAAGTCAGACCACGCCTGCATCATCAGGCGGCGCTTTTCGATCATATCCCCGCGCCGGTAAGCCGCTTCAACCGAATTCGATACTTTGTGTGCAAGCGCGACCTCTGCCATATCTCCGGGAAAGCTCGTCCGCTCAGCCACCCAATCGCGGAAAGTGCTGCGCAAGCCATGCGGAACGGCAGGGCGGGCGGAAACGCGATCCACAAAGCCCACACCCGTTTTCTTCAAATCCGCCTCGTGCAGCCGTTTCATCGCGGCGCTGAGGGCCATATCCGACAATTTACCGCCACGTGGTGCCGGAAAGACCAAATCGCTCCCCTCAAAACGCGGCACATTGCTCAGAAGCGCGAGGGCACCGCTCGAAAGAGGCACCCGGTGCTCCCGTTCTTTCTTCATGCGCTGGGCCGGGATTATCCAAATGCCTTTGTCCAAGTCGATCTCGTCCCATTTTGCTCCACGCACCTCTTGCGAGCGTGTTGCGGTCAGGAGTGCAAATTCCAGCGCATAGCGCCCTATGCCGTCCATTTCACGCGCAGAGGCCAACCAACGCTGGACATCGTCAATCTGGAGGGCCGGGTGGTGGCCTTCTTTTGCGACTTTGCTCGGAGCGGGCAAAAGCTCTTTGAGGTTTCCTGCCCACCGCGCTGGGTTGTCGCCGGTTCTGTGGCCGGAAACCGTTGCCCAACTCAATACCGCTTCGATACGTCCACGAACACGCGAGGCGGTCTCGGTTTTATCAATCCAGATTGGTTGAAGCACACGGAGAACATCCTGAGGCGTGATTTCCTGAACGAGCATTGAGCCAAGTTCGGGAACAGCATAGGTCAGGAGGGTGTTGCGCCACTGCTGGCGATGCTTTGCGTTTTTGTATTGGTCCAGCTTCGCCCTCAGATATTTGTCAACAGCTTCGGAAAAGGTCAGCCCCCGGCGTTGGGCAGCAATAAGCGCGGCCTTTTTCTCTTTGCGCTCCTGAATAGGGTCAATCCCGTCGCGGATTTTCTCTTTCAAGTCTCGGGCGCGATCTCTTGCGGTTGCCAGTGCAATTTCCGGGTATCCGCCCAAGCCAAATTCGCGGCGCTTCATTCCAACCTTGGTTCTGAGAAGCCAAGATTTCGCACCGCTCGGGGTGATTTGGAGCATCAACCCGGCAACACCACCCACGGCAACGGTGTAATTTCGCCCCTTTCCGGGATGTTTCAGGCGCTTGATTTCCAGCGCAGAAAGACTTTTTGCGACCTTAGGCATGGCAAACCCCTCATAATACCCGCCTAAAATAGCCGCATTCAATCGTATTCACAAGACTTCAATCGCACAAAGGAAAAATGGAAGTTGGCGCAAGGTGCAGTAAAACAAGGGATTATTCCATCCCGTTGGCACGCATTTGTATGGTGTGGTGGCGGAGACGAAGGGATTCGAACCCTCGAGACCCTTCCGGGCCTACTCCCTTAGCAGGGGAGCGCCTTCGACCACTCGGCCACGTCTCCGCCGACCCGTCTAAACATCTGCGCCACAGGTGGCAAGTGCAGAAATGACCGCTGA
>DROE01000088.1 GCA_011322005.1 Devosia sp. | reverse complement strand
GTCCATATTGTTCAAACAACGACACGCAGGTTAAAGACAGTCGTCCGGCTGAGGACAATGCCAGTATCCGCCGTCGCCGCTATTGCCCGGATTGCGGCGGACGCTTTACCACTTTTGAACGGGTTCAGTTGCGCGAATTGATAGTGGTCAAAACCACCGGGCGCAAGGTGCCCTTTGATCGTGACAAGCTGATGCGCTCTGTTCAGATCGCCCTGCGCAAACGCAAAGTTGATCCCGAACGTGTGGAACGCATGGTTTCGGGCATTGTCCGGCGACTGGAAACCGCCGGAGAACCGGAAATCAAGTCAGAAATCATCGGCAGGCACGTTATGGAAGGCCTGCGGGTGCTTGATGATGTCGCCTATGTCCGCTTTGCTTCGGTTTACAAGAACTTCCGTGAAGCCAAGGAGTTTGGCGAGCTGGTTGAGCAATTATCGGATGACGACTGAGCGGCAGAAAACCGCTGACCGGGGCTGGATGCGCCACGCCCTTGTCGTTGCTGCCCGAAGTACCGGTAACACCGCCGAAAACCCTGCTGTCGGCTGTCTCGTTGTTTCACAAAATAACCAACTGATCGGCATTGGCCACACTGCAGCAGGTGGACGCCCCCACGCTGAACCCCAGGCGCTGGAAATGGCAGGAGAGGGTGCAAAAGGGGCCACCGCTTATGTGACCCTTGAACCCTGCGCCCATCACGGTCAAACCCCGCCCTGTGCCGAAGCCCTTGTGCAGGCCGGTATCGCCCGTGTCGTTATCGCAGCCGGTGACCCGGACCCGCGCGTCAGCGGCAAAGGGGCTCAAATTTTGCGTGATGCCGGAATAGAGGTGGAAACCGGTGTGCTTGAACAACAGGCAGCATACCAGCTGGCCGGCTTCTTTAGCCGGATTACCAGTGGGCGCCCCCACGTTCTGTTGAAAATGGCAAAATCTGCTGATGGGAAAATCGCCGCTGGTCCCGGCCAGCGCACTCAGATCACCGGCCCGCTTTTCAAATCCCGTGTCCATCTGCTGCGCGCCCGTGCCGATGCCATCATGGTTGGCGCTCAAACTGTCCGCATTGACAAACCTTCACTGACCTGCCGCCTGCCGGGATTGGAGAACCGCTCGCCGCAGATCGTTATTGCCGGTGGTGACGAGACATTACCCCTCCCTGAAAATGCCATTCATTTCAAAGGCATGGTCGATTTTGCAGAATCACTTCGTGAACTTGGCAACATGGGCATAAACCTGCTGCTGGTCGAAGGCGGGGCCAAAATTGCCCGCAGTTTGCTGGAAGCTGACCTTGTTGATGAGGCAATCCTTGCCACCGCCCCCCTAACCATTGGAGAGCAGGGTGTGGACGCATTGGCCGGACTGCCTTTGTCACATATCGAAGCAGAAGGCCGTTTTGTCTGCAAAAGCACTGAGACAGTCGGGCGCGATGTGGTAAAGCACTATTTGCGTGTTAAGAGGACCGATTGAATGTTTACAGGCATTATCACAGATATTGGCGAGGTCATCGCCATCAAAAAAACCGGTGACACCCGCTTTGACATCGCTTGCGCCTGCGACCCGGACGGTATCGACATCGGCGCCTCCATCTGTTGCGCCGGGGCCTGTATGACTGTGGTTGATAAAGGCAAGTCTGATCGCAACTGGTTCGCCGTGGAAGTTTCAGCCGAATCCCTGTCGAAAACAACGCTGGGCAACTGGCAGACCGGCAGTAAACTGAACCTCGAACGCTCCCTCAAAGCCGGTGATGAAATGGGCGGTCATGTGGTGTCCGGCCATGTCGATGGCGTTGGCCGCATAGTCGCCATTAAAGGGGAGGGCGATTCACAGCGTTTTACCTTTGAAGTGCCCCCGGAACTGGCTCGCTTTATCGCCCCCAAAGGTTCTGTCACCCTCAATGGCACATCG
>DROE01000087.1 GCA_011322005.1 Devosia sp. | reverse complement strand
GTGCAGGCATTGCCCCGATCTTGAGGGGATTGAAACTGAAGAACATGCGGGGAAGGTCTGGAAACTGTGCAGGCATTGCCCCGATCTTGAGGGGATTGAAACCATAGCCAACGCAATGCTCACGTAGGAAAAGGGTGCAGGCATTGCCCCGATCTTGAGGGGATTGAAACTGAGCCTGTGACCCAACCGTATAAGCCAGCCAATACGGTGCAGGCATTGCCCCGATCTTGAGGGGATTGAGCCAGACAAGCTTGTGCAGCTTGTCTGGCGTGCGGATTTTGCTAGTGTTCCTGCAACTATTCGTGCAGGGGAAACATGATCAGGCTGAACAGCGTGCCCCCGCCCAATCGTGGGCAGAAGGTGTCAGAAGGAGTTGGTAAGGTCGCGCGGACCGCGCGTCCGCACCTCCCGGTGCTCCGCCTTGAGCTGGCATTCAGATTTAACGGGAAAGCCCGCCTGCCACCCTTCCGGGGGTCCCTCTGGCGCAGCGTCTTGGGGCCGGCCCTGCGGCGGCTCGATGAGGCGCGCGCGTGGCCGGATGCAGGCGAGGAAGGGCTGCCTGACAGGCTTTATGAGTGGGCGTTTGAAACCCCTGCCGCCGTGTGCCTGCTTACTCCTGAGGCCGGGGCAAGGCCGCATCCACTGGTCATTGACGCGCCATCCGAGGCAAACTGGAAAACCATCGCGACGGACACGCTGATGCGGATACAGGTCAGCCTGATTGGCCGCTTCGCCTTGGCCCTGCGGCCGGTTGTTGAAGCGTTCCGCAGTGCGGCGGAAAACGGTCTGGGCAAGGAAATCGAGCAAACAGGCCAACGCGGGAGCGCGGAATTGCTCGCCGTTCACCAGGTCTGGCGCGCGCCCCCGGAGGGGCCAAGGCCCTTGTGGAACACTGAGCATGGCTGGCTTGAACCGGATGTCCAACCGGTTGAGGTGCCCGCACCAGAGACCGGTCCGGTGCGGGTAGAACTGGTTTCTCCGCTTCGTGTTCAGCGCGCAGGCAGACTTGTCCGCCCGCAGGACTTTTGTGCCGCAGATCTGTTTTTGCCGCTCATAAGGCGCACAGGGGCGTTGATGGCTGCACATTCAGGGGTGAGGCTTGAGGCCGATTTTGCCTCCCTGAAGAAACTCGCGTTGAACCAGTCCATAAGCAATTCCCGATTGACATGGCATGAGGCAAAACGCTGGTCTTCAAGTCAGGGAGAAGAAATACCCTCCGGCGGCATTGTGGGTTCATTTGACATGGACCTTTCTGCGGTACCGGACCTGATGGAGTTTTTGTGGATCGGGCAGTGGATAAATGTCGGCAAGGGAACCTTCATGGGGCTTGGCGGGATCCGTCTTTACCCGTTGCAGCCCTGATGCAGGCTCGTATGAGCTATCGCCCCGGTCTTTGGATCGCCAACAGGTTTTTCTGGAGGGACAGGTGAACACCATTCCTGATCCGCAAGTTCCCGGCTCATTTCCCCGGCGCATACTTGTTGCCACCATGGGCCTGGCGCCGCAGGTGCTGACTGAAACTCTTTTTTGCCTGGTCAAAAGAAGTGAAGCTCCCTTCGTCCCCACAGAAATTCATGTCATTACCACGCAGGAGGGCGCGCATAGGGCGCGCTTGACCCTGATTGACCCTGCTGTTGCAAAACTGAAAGCTCTGGAGCTGGAGCACGATATTCCCGGGCTTAGCACCGGTTTACCGGTTGAGAACATCCATGTGATTGCTGGAAGCGGGGGGCAGTTTCTTGATGACATTGATTGCGCTGAAGACAACAGCGCAACCGCCGACCTCATCACCGAACTGGTGAGAAAGTTCGCACAGGACCCTGACTGCGCCATGCATGTATCCATTGCGGGGGGCCGGAAAACAATGGGATTTCTTCTGGGTTATGCCATTTCATTGTTTGGCCGGCATCAGGACCGCCTGTCGCACGTTCTGGTTTCCAGACCTTTTCAGGAGCACCCGAATTTCTTTTTCCCTCCCGCAGTCCCTGTCGTATTGCACGACAGGCAAAACCGACCCGTCTCGACATCTGATGCGAACCTGATTTTGGCGGACATTCCCTTTGTGCGCCTCAGAGGTCATTTGCCCCGGCCCTTGCTTGATGGAGATAACAGCTACTCTGAAACCGTGAAACAGGCGCAACTGGTGTTTGCTGCCCGGGAAATGGTGCTTGACAGTTCACGCTCCATGCTGACCTGCCAGGGCATAGAAGTTCCGCTTCCTCCCCAGACATTCGCTTTGATGGCCTGGCTTGCCCGCCGATTGGTGGAAAACGGCCCCGAGGAAGGGGCACTACGCTGGGATCGGGATGATTGGAGCGGTTACATGCTGGAATATGAACGCATTCGGGGTGTGCGCCCGGAGCAAATCGCACGACTGGGGAGACGGCTTCGCAAGGAGCTCTCCAGCCGAAATGTTTTAGAGGATCGCGAGAATTTCTTTCATGAGCACCTGTCGCGTCTGCGAAGAAAAATGAGTGACAGCCTCGGCGAACTTGGTCATAGATATGCACCGGCTACCCGTGGGTTCAGGGGTAATTCAAGGGTAGAGCTTCTGCTTCAGCCTGATGAACTGACGTTTTTAGACTAAACCGCTTCCAGGATGAGGGGAACCGGTTGTCCGGTTCGCGAAAGCGCAACCAACCAAAGATTTGCAGCCAGGCTTTTATTCAAACAATGCGGACAGGTGCCAAGAGCGGCGCAGCCGGCGCGCCAGCTCCCCTCCCCCCGTGTGAGTTCTTGAAATGGCCGGAGGCTAAGCGGGTCTGGAGTCCGGGAGAGTGCAAGGCGCGCGGCGAGGCAGGCGGCCCGGCGCCTTTGTGCCGCGCCCGCCGGAGTGCTGCTCCATACAGCCGCGAGCGAAATGAAACAGTGCGATTCCGTCCAAAGATGAAACTCTCTCACAGAGTTATCAGCTCCCTGTTTGCAAACCCGAAGCAAACAATACCCGTAAACTGTTGCCCGGACTGCCCTTTTTCCAGCGTATTCTATACCGCAGGGAAACCAGTGTTTCACCGCAAGGAAGTCCTTCCCCTCAAAGTGGCGGGTGCTCTGGCTGGTGGAGATTTGGAAATGGCGCGCTCGGGAAGATTCGAACTCCCGACCCCTAGATTCGTAGTCTAGTGCTCTATCCAGCTGAGCTACGAGCGCGCAAGTGCCCGAACACGGGGTCACGGGGGACCGCCCTCGGGCGGGGCAAGCCTTATACCGGGTTTGAAACTGATGCAAGGGGGCCGGCCCCCCAAAATCGTTTCGTCAAAGCTCCTGAGGTTTTCCTGTTGGAGCGATTCATCTCTTGGCGCAATCGGGCTGGTGCGCCAACTCGCCTAATGCTCGCCTCTCCGCTTGGGGGAGCGCTTGGGGCACCAGGCCGCTCTTTGCGGCCCGAGCGTTTCAGTTGAAAAATGACGCGTCCATTATAGTGGTCACGTTGCCGAACCGAAAAACCGGTGCCCACTTCTTCTGGCAACGCTCTATCCAATGCGTTTGGTGCGCGGCAGGGCAATATCGAATTGTGTGCCCACCTCCCGTTCCACAAACGAAAGCTCACCCCCATGGGCCTCGGTCAGCTCGCGGGCGATAGCCAGGCCAAGGCCGGTGCCCCCGGCGCGCGCCGATCCTTGAAATGCCACAAACAGGTTTTCCTTTGCCCGCGGTGCCAGACCCGGGCCGTTGTCAGAAACGGAAATATGGAACCAGTCGCCATTCTGACGATAATCAACGCTTATTTCAGGAGCCGGATCTTCCTGCTGGCTGGCTTCAAGGGCTTCGCGGGCGTTCTTGATGAGGTTGAGCAGCACCCGCGCCATCTGGTCGGGGTCAACAAAAATTGTCACCTCGTCGGGAACATTGTTGTTGAAGGTAATTCCCGGATGTCCGGCCAGCCCGCCATCAAAACATGCTTCTGAGACAAGGGCGCGCAAATCTACCGGCTGGGGACGGGGCGGCTTGGCACTCTGGCGGCCGTAGTCAAGCACGGACTGGGCAAAACCTATGGCCTTGTCCAGAGTGTTGACCAGGCGGGGTGCAAGGCGCTGCACCTGGGGATCGTCAAGGGTTGCCACCTGATCGGAGAGCAGTTGGGCCGAGGTCAGCGTGTTGCGCAAATCATGGTTGATCTTGGCAACTGCCAGTCCCAGGTCGGCCAGATGCCGGCGCTGGCGCAGCATGGAGAACAGGTCGCTTTCCATGGCAGCCAGTTCAGTTTCAGCCACACCGATTTCGTCCCTGCGTCCCGAGGGCAGGATTATCAGGGAAGCGTTTTCGGGGGCGTCACGAAACGAAATGATATTGCTGGTAATGCGCTGAATGGGGCGGATGAGCACCCGGTTGAGAAAAAGGTAGATGGCAATGGCGGGCACCAGAGCCACAATCAGGGACAGGATGAACACGTTACGCGCATAAATGAGCAAAGAGGCGCGCAAAGGGGCTTCGGGCATGAGGATTTCGATCAGGTTTTCGCTGTCTTCGGCGGTGCGGCCAACGATGCGCAAAATTCTGTCATCCCCATTGAACAGGGTGTCCAGAGCGCCCAGAACCAGCGTAAAAGGATCACGGTTGCGCATATCGGCCGTTACCGCGGAGGTGGGCATGGGGGCATCGGTGCGTTCAATCAACTGGCTTTGCCCTTCGCGCCTTGAGGCAATGGCGATGGCCCCGGCGGTTTCCAGGAGCCGGTCGGCCAGATCGGCGGGAAGGTCCATGTTTTCGGGTACCGCGTCCAGCACCCGCACTGCAACCGCGCCGACCCGAAGCCGGTCGTCAAGCCAGTTGGTGCGGGCATTGGCCAGGGATGGCAGAAATATTACCACCTCGACCACCATGATCACAAAGATGATCATGGCGAAGAGCTTGACAGACAGCCCCGGAGACCGGCCCCGCTTTTTGGAAGTTTCCACCATAGTGGTTTTGGGGATATAGGATTGCGCGGGCTAGGGCAACAAACGGTTGAAACTGCGCAACCGGGCCAGCCAGGGATTGTCCAGCTTGTCCAAATAGTAGGCGTTGCCCGCGCGCTTGAGGATTTCAGCAACCGTTGGATAGGGCGCGACAAATCTTGTCAGGCTGGAGACATTCATCCTGTTGGCGATGGCATAGGCAAAGAAACTTATCAACTCTCCAGCCTGGGAACCGACGATTCCGGCTCCCACAATCCGCCCGCGTCTGTCGGTTGTCATCTTGACCAGACCATCGGTGCGGCGTTCGGCCCGGGCCCGGTCATTCTGGGTGAAGGGCACGCGTATGACCTTGATGTTACCCTTGAGGCGTTTCTCAGCCTGGGGGCCGGTGAGGCCGACCTGGGCAATTTCGGGGTCGGTATAGGTAGCCCAGGGAATGATATCCCTGTTTTCCCTGACCGGCAGCCCGAACAGGGCGTTTCTGACCACAAGGCCCGCATGGTATCCCGCCATATGGGTGAACTGCAGACTGCCGGCCACGTCTCCTATGGCATAGACGCGCCTGTTGCTGGTTTTCATGGAGCGGTTCACCCTGATTGCGCCGCCTTTGAGTCGGATGCGGGCAGCTTCAAGGCCCAGATCTTCAACGTTCATGGAGCGGCCGGTAGCCACGAGCAGGTGGGAGCCGACTATGGTCTGGCTTTCACCGTCCTTTTTAACGTGAAGGGCGATGTTCTTTCCCGTGGATTCCACCGATTCAACGGCGGTTTGCGCGTGGATATCCACCCCTTCCGCTTCGATTTTTCGCAGGGCGATAGCAGTGAGTTCAGGGTCGGTTTTGCCCAATGGGTCAAACATCTCGATCACG
>DROE01000086.1 GCA_011322005.1 Devosia sp. | reverse complement strand
TGCATCAACTGAAAACGGTGCTTCTCCCCGTTTGTCCTTTGGCACCGGAATCTGGTTGAGTTCGGCATATTCGAGCAGTTTTGTGCGGCTTTGCAAATCCCACTCCCGCCACGGAGCGATGACCTTGATACCGGGACTGAGCGCATAGGCGGCCAACTCGAAGCGCACCTGGTCGTTGCCCTTGCCCGTTGCCCCGTGAGAAATCGCATCAGCGCCGGTTTGCTCCGCAATTTCCACCAGCCGCTTGGAGATCAGAGGGCGGGCGATGGAGGTGCCAAGCAGGTATACTCCCTCGTAAACAGCATTGGCCCGGAACATGGGGAACACAAAGTCGCGCACGAACTCCTCGCGTAGGTCTTCAACAAATATTTCCTTGATCCCCAGCATCTCGGCCTTCTTGCGCGCTGGTTCCAGCTCTTCGCCCTGTCCCAGATCAGCGGTGAATGTGACCACTTCGCACTGATACTCGTTCTGAAGCCATTTCAGAATGATGGAAGTATCAAGCCCGCCCGAATAGGCCAGCACTACTTTGTTGATGTCTTTGCTCATAGCTCTGCTTTGCTTCTTTTTTTGGGTCCTGACCCTGACGCCGCCATCTATCAGGCAGGTTTTACGAAAATGGGTAAGGCATACGCCCCACTTGTTCAACCGGTTTTACCCAGTGCTTCAAGAAGCGGGTTAAGGGCCGAGCCATATTTCTGCCAGAGCCGGATGGAGCTTGAATAGACCGGCTGGCGCACCTGTGCGATGCTGGCGGTGTTTACCAGACGTTTGGTATTGAAAAAATTCATACAGTCTTCAGACCAGTCAAGTCCGCACCAGTCCAGCAATCTCTCAGTTTCTGCGCGCTGGTCTCCAATCAGGTCTTCATAATTCAGATCATAGACAAATCCGGGAAGAACCTGGTGCCAGTGCTCCATCAGTTTTTCATAGTGCCGGTAATAATGGCCAAGCTCGTCCAGATCATATGCGTAGTGCAGCCCGCCGGAAGAGAAATGGGTCTTGTAAATGGAAAGGCAGGTATCCGCTGCATTGCGTCGGCAATGCACAATTTTTGCCTTGGGCAATATCAGTTTTATCAACCCGATATACAGACTGTTTCCCGGCATTTTGTCGGTGATGAACCGCGCGCTACTCGAATAGCGGCGCAATTGCTCCATATAGTCCCGCCCCAGCCCCCCGAACTTCTCCAGGCTTGCCCTGGCGACCGCTTCGCCAAAGTCCGGTTTGGCCGGATCGGCAACAAACCTGCCCGCTATTGTGTTCATGATCGACAGTTCCCCGGCTCCGGTCACATCCCGGTGGCTGCTCAAGACCTGCTCGACCAGCGAAGTGCCCGAGCGCGGCATGCCCAGAATAAATATGGGAGTTTCGTCTGAGTTACCCGCACCGGAAAACTTCGAAAAAGTTTCAGCATCAAACGCCTCGGCAATGTCAGAAAACAGCGAATCTATCGCCGATTTTGAAAAGACAAAGGTTTTGCGGTTCAGGCTGTTTCCCCGTTGCAGATAATCAAACGCCAACGAGTACTCGCCAATATCTTCAAACGCCTTGGCCAGCGAAAAAGCCAGTACCATCTGCTCCGGTGCCGACAAGGTTTTGCGTTCAAACAACGCCTCCATGTTTTTGATGTCGTCATCGTGGCTGGTAAATCGGTTAAGTCGCGTTAACCCGTCAAGGGCACGAACATTTTCC
>DROE01000085.1 GCA_011322005.1 Devosia sp. | reverse complement strand
GAGGGGTAAGAATAATCTCGCTCATGGGCACCAGTGAAATTGCGGGCAGCGAACCGGTGGTGCGTTGATTATCAGGATCAAAAGTGCGGATGGTTTCCAGCACCGAGCCAAAAAAGTCGAACCGCAATGGTGCATCCCGCCCGGCAGGAAACAGGTCGATCAATCCCCCGCGCACGGTAAATTCACCGGCTTCGCGCACCGTTGGCACGCGCAGATAACCGTTGGCGGTGGCCCAGTCGACAAGCCCGCCGCTTTGCACAACCGCTCCGGCCTCGGCTTCAAACGACATTTCCGAAACGATCCGGCGCGGCGGCAGGCGCTGAAACAGCGCGTTGGCGGCCGTTAGCACAATGGCGCCGCTGGTCCGCGGGTTGGCAAGGGCGGCCAGTGTGTTCATGCGCGCGGCAATAGTTATGGCGTTGGGGGAAACCCGGTCATAGGGCAGGCAGTCCCATGCCGGCAGGGTAAGCACCGGGTGACCCGGCACGATCTGACGCAGTACATCGGCCAGACGCTGCATGCGCGGACCATCACGCGCCACAAAAACCAGCGATACCGGCGCATCGGGGGCTTCGCTCAGGCGGGACTGAGCCAATTCGGCAAGAACGATACCCTGCATGCCCTGAGGCACACCGCAAAATATGCGCGAAGGTGGGTTGAGCGGGGCGACCGTCTCGACTTGCCCGCTCATGGCTTGTGTTCCTTGCGCGTGGCACTGGCGCGCTGGCGCTGGAATTTTTTGATTTCTTCCAGCAGTTCTTTGTCGACGCCGTCAGGAACCGGGTTTTCGCCCATCAGCCAATGCTGGAGTTCTGTCTCTTCGTGTTCGAGCAGGGTTTCAAGACGCCTGATCGCCTTTTCATCAAGCCCCCCGGCATGGGCATCTACATACCCCCCCAAAATGAGGTCCAACTCTTTGGTGCCGCGATGAGAGGCGCGATAGCGCAGCCTGCGGCGGCGGGGGTCAAGACTGTCAGTATCAGGCGAATGAGCGGCCATCAAACATTTCACTGCACAAGGAGAAACAAGGAAGA
The DNA here is from genome assembly GCA_011322005.1 of Devosia sp. Lineage (GTDB taxonomy): Bacteria > Pseudomonadota > Alphaproteobacteria > Rhizobiales > Devosiaceae > DROE01. Next base: position 6,491 of record DROE01000085.1, on the reverse strand, counting down.
TTGTCGAACGGCACCTATTAGCCTTCCCAAATGCAATTGTCAGCCTTTTGTCGCGGCTTTATCCGGTCTAACCTGCACCGGAAGACAAACCTGATGCAAAAAAGGCCCCTCCAGATTGTCACGTCCCCCCATCCTTGACCCGCTGTTTCGTTCGCTGCGCGCGTTCAGGGGCGTGGGGCCACAACTCAACACGCTGATGGGCCGGTTTTTTGCCCGTGATGAGGGCCAGGACCCCATCGTGCTGGACCTGTTGATGCACATGCCGGCCGGAGTTGTGGATCGACGTCGGCGCTCCAGCATTGCTGATGCACCCATCGGGCAGGTCGCCACCATCAAAGTGCATGTGGATGCCCACCTGCCCGCCCCGCGCACCAAACGCCACATTCCCCATCGGGTGAAAGCACACGATGAGAGCGGGGAAATTTCACTGGTGTTTTTTGGCAACAAGGGCAGCTGGATCGAGCGCGCCCTGCCCAAAGGGGAACAGCGTTTTGTCTCCGGGGAAATCGACTTTTTCAACGGGCAAAAGCAGATGGTGCACCCCCATTACATGGTGGCGCTGGACAAGTTTGAGACCATGCCGCAGGTCGAGCCGGTCTATCCGCTGACCCACGGGCTCTCTTCAAAGGTGCTGGGGCGGCTGGTGCGCGAGGCGCTTGCCACCCTGCCCGACCTGCCCGAATGGATTGAGGAGCAACGGCTTGAGGAAAACGCATGGCCGGGATTTTCTGAGGCCATGCGGGCGGTGCACAATCCCGCCAGCCCGGAAAATCTGGATGTGCGCAGTCCGGCCCGGATGCGTCTGGCCTATGATGAATATCTTGCCGGACAGCTCACGCTGCAATTGATCCGCACCAGAATGGTCGTGCAGCGCGGCATTGCCCGAACGTTCAGCGGTGAACTGACCAAGAAGCTTCTCACTGCCCTGCCCTACCAGCTGACCGAAGGCCAGCGGGCAGCGGTTGATGAAATCCGGCACGACCTCGCCTCCCCCAACCGCATGTCAAGGCTGCTGCAGGGCGACGTGGGTGCTGGCAAAACCGTGGTCGCATTGATGGCAATGGCAGCGATGGCCGAGAGCGGTGCACAATCGGCACTGATGGCCCCCACCGAATTGCTGGCCGCCCAGCATTTTGCCACCATCAAGCCGTTTTGCGACCATCTGGGCATCACTTGTATTCTGGTGACCGGGAAAATGCCGGCGGCGGCGCGGAGGGAGGCGCTGGGGCAAATTGAAAGCGGCGCGGCACAAATAATCATCGGCACCCATGCTCTGTTTCAATCAGGCGTGGTCTTCGCCGATCTGGGGCTCACGGTGGTCGACGAGCAGCACCGTTTTGGCGTGCACCAGCGCCTTGCTCTTTCTGAAAAAGGTGCGCGCAGCGACCTGCTGGTGATGACGGCGACCCCGATTCCGCGCACGCTGATCCTGACCCATTTTGGCGACATGGCAGTCTCTTTGCTCAAAGAGAAACCCGCTGGTCGCCAACCCATCGAGACCGCAATGATCGGTATCGGTAGTTACGACCGGGTGGTGGCGCGTCTGAAAAAACGCATTGATGAGGGCGCGCAGGCCTACTGGGTCTGTCCGCTGGTTGAAGAGAGCGAGCTGGTTAACCTTGTCTCGGCGGAGGACCGCTATCTGGCATTAAAGAAAGTGTTTGGCGCACAGGTCGGCCTCATTCACGGGCGCATGAGCAGCCCGGAAAAACAAAAGGTCATGGAGGCATTCGCCGCCGGAGAAATACGCATCCTTGTGGCAACCACGGTTATCGAGGTGGGCGTCGATGTGCCCGCGGCGAGCATCATGGTTGTCGAACATGCCGAGCGTTTCGGGCTGGCCCAGTTGCACCAGCTGCGCGGGCGCGTGGGGCGGGGCACGGCGCAAAGTGCCTGTCTTCTGATTTACAAAGAACCGCTGGGCGACACGGCGCGAAAACGACTGGAAACCCTGTGCAAAACGGAGGACGGGTTCAAAATCGCCGAACAGGACCTGAAACTGCGCGGGTCCGGTGATGTGCTTGGCACACGGCAGTCCGGCATGCCGGGCTATCTGCTGGCCATCCCAGATGTGCACCGGCACCTGCTGGAATGGGCACATGGCGACGCCAGGAAAATTCTTGAAAACAACCCGGAATTGTGCGGAGACAAGGGCGAAGCCGTGCGCATGGCTCTTTACACATTCCGGCGCGATCTCGCCATCCCCCTCATCAGGGCCGGATAGTGCAGATTGGAAAGTAGGAAATGGGGGCGGCGAGAGGCTCGAACTCCCGATATGCACCAGAGCACTGCCGGCAAAAGCGCATGGCGGTTTTGCACTTCCCCAGCGCCATATCGAAAAAGCCGGGAATGGCGTAATGTCGAACAGGGGCTGATGGGAAAAAGTGGTGGGCGGTGAGAGGCTCGAACTCCCGACATTCTCGGTGTAAACGAGACGCTCTACCAACTGAGCTAACCGCCCATCACGGCCGGACAGTCTATCTGTCCAAAGCCGAAGTTTTCCCAGAACAACCCCGGCAAGGGACCTTTGCAAAAGGCCCCAGTTGGCAACGCACTCTGATTAGGGCCAAGCAATGTTTTCGTCAACCCGATTTTTGTGCCAAGCGCAAATTTCACCTCGGCCACTGGCTGGTGCCGCCGGTTTGACAAAACAAGGCCCCGACACTGCCGGGGCCCTGCTGAAGTTACAAAGAGAAAAAGGTTAGTTGATTGCTTCCTTGAGCGCCTTTCCAGGCTTGAACTTTGCCTGATTGGAAGCCGGGATGTCGATTTCGGCACCGGTAGCCGGGTTGCGACCCTTTGTGGCTTTGCGCCGGGTGACGGCAAATGTGCCAAAGCCCACCAGACGAATGTCCCCGCCGCTCTTCAGAGTCGAGGTGATTGCGTCCAATACCGCGTCAACAGCCTCGCCTGCCTGCCCCTTGGACAGGTCAGCACGTTCAGCAACAACACCAATCAATTCGTTTTTGTTCATCAAACTATCCTTACAATTTGTAGTCGCTCCAATTTCAAGGCGACGTTACCGGCGCAACATGTCTGCGATTCTTACGAAAACGCAAGGATATCCGCAAAAACACAAGGTTTTCTGGCGTTTTCTGTAAATTTGAGGTACAAAAGCTGCTCATTTCCGGTCCGGGGGCCTGGCTCTTTGCCATGCGGAGCCGCCAAAAATGATCATGGGCACCAATATTGCGTAAAGGGCCACCGCCATAAGCCAGATGCCACCGGGCCAGTGGGGGCGCAAGAGGGCATAAATCTGGGTGAAAAAAAGCGGTCCGGTCACCGCAGCAATCGAAGACAGGCTCATCAGCACACCCTGCAACTGACCCTGCATTTCTTCGGACACCTTTGATGTCAGCAGGGATTGCAAGGCCGGGCCGCCAACGTCCCCAAGCGCAAATATGGGCAGAAGGATGAAGATCACCCACCACTGGCCGAAGAATGCCAGGGCAATCAGCGCCATAATTTCAAAACTCAAGCCGAACACAATGGCGCGCTTTTCCCCAAGCCAGGCAGTCGCCGGTCCTGTCAGCAGTGCTTGGGAGGCGGCATTGAACAGGCCATAGAGCGCCAGCGACAGGCCGACCATGGCAGCGCTCCAGCCATAACGGTCCTCAGTGAACAGTACCCAGATTGTGCCATAGATCGACCCCACAAAGGCAAGACCGACGAATACCAGCAACAGGGGGCGAATTTTGCCGAAAGAAAGCGCCCATTTTAGCGGTGCGAACGGGTTTATCTGTTGCAGGTCGAACGCCTTCTTCTTGCCGGCACGGGATTCGGGCAGCAAGAACAGCGCCAGGGCAAAATTCAACGCGTTCAGAATGGCGGCCGCAAGAAACGGCGCACGCAACCAGACCTCTCCCAGCAGGCCGCCAAGGGCGGGACCGATGATAAATCCGATGCCAAAACACGCCCCCAGAAAGCCAAAGCGTCTTGCCCGGTCTTTTTCCTCGGTTATGTCGGCAATATAGGCGGTGGCCACCGCCATGCTGGCCGCTGTCATGCCCGCAATCAGGCGCCCGATGACCAGCAGTTCCACATTGGGTGCAAAGGTCATGATCAGATAGTCAATGGCCGCTCCGGCCATGGCGATCATCAAAATGGGACGGCGGCCAAACCTGTCTGAGAGCACGCCAAGGATTGGCGAAAACAAGAACAGCATCAGGGCATAGCCGGCGAGGATTGCCCCGTAAAGCGCCGAAATATCACCGGCGCCGGTCAACTCCCGCAACAGGCTGGGCAGAATTGGAAAGATCAGCCCGATGCCTACCGCATCAAGCGTCACGGACAGCAGAATGACCACCAGTGCCTTGCTCATAGCCATCCCTGCTTCGCCCGTTGCTGAAAAAAAGACGGCGTATGCCTTTGCGCCGTCTCAAGTTTTTCTGTTGGTGTGGATGCGCTAGTGTGCCACCGCGGTCCCGCTTTCGTCCTTGTTTTCATCCGCACCCGCGGCCGCCTGCTCGGGCGACCACGCGATGGGCTTTGGACTTGTGACCAGAGCATGCTCGATGACCTGGCCCATGCGCGACACCGGAACAATCTGCAAACCCGAAGTGACGGACTCCGGCATCTCCTTGAGGTTGTGTACATTGTCTTCGGGGATTAGCACCGTTTTGATACCCCCGCGAAGCGCGGCCAGCAGCTTTTCCTTGAGGCCTCCAATAGGCAGCACCCGCCCTCTGAGCGTAATTTCACCGGTCATCGCCAAATCATTGCGCACCGGGATCTGCGTCATCAGGGACACGATTGCCGTGGCCATGGCGATACCCGCCGAAGGACCATCCTTGGGTGTTGCGCCTTCGGGCACATGGACGTGGATGTCGCTTTTGTCAAAGCGCGGTGGTTCAATGCCAAAATCAATGGAGCGCGAACGCACATAGGCAGCGGCAGCCGAAATGCTCTCTTTCATCACATCCTTGAGGTTGCCAGTGACGGTCATCTTCCCTTTGCCCGGAGTAAGTACGCCCTCCACCGTGAGCAGTTCACCCCCCACAGGCGTCCAGGCAAGACCGGTCACCACACCCACCTGCGGGTCAGTGTCGATTTCACCGAACCTGAACGGTGGCGGGCCAAGATATTCCTCAAGCTGGGAGGCGGAAACGGTTATGCTGTCGGCTTCGGAAGTCATCAACTCCTTGACCGCTTTGCGCATGAGCTTGGAAATCTCGCGCTTGAGGTTGCGTACCCCCGCTTCGCGTGTGTAGCGCCGGATAAGCTGGAGCAGGCCTTCGTCGGGCAGCACGAACTCTTCCGCCTTCAGCCCGTTGTCGCCAAGGGACTGAGGGATGAGATGGCGATGGGCAATTTCGAACTTTTCCTCTTCCGTATAGCCGCCAAGCCGGATGATTTCCATACGGTCCATCAGGGGCGCTGGAATGTTCAGCGTGTTCGAGGTGGTCACAAACATCACGTCCGAAAGGTCATAATCCACTTCCAGATAGTGGTCGTTAAAGGCGTTGTTCTGCTCGGGGTCGAGCACCTCAAGCAGCGCCGAGGACGGATCGCCTCTGAAATCCATACCCATTTTGTCGATTTCATCGAGCAGAAAAAGAGGATTGTTCTTGCCTGCCTTCTTGATGGATTGAATTACCTTGCCCGGCATGGAGCCGATATAGGTGCGCCGGTGGCCCCGGATTTCGCTTTCGTCGCGCACTCCGCCAAGCGACATGCGCACAAATTCGCGCCCCGTCGCTCTGGCGATGGATTTGCCAAGCGAGGTCTTGCCCACTCCCGGAGGGCCAACCAGACAAAGAATGGGGCCCTTGAGTTTGCCGGTGCGGTTCTGAACCGCCAGGTATTCCAGAATACGTTCCTTGACCTTTTCCAGCCCGTAGTGGTCCGCGTCCAAAATCTCCTCGGCCCTTTTGAGGTCTTTCTTGATGCGGCTGCGCTTGCCCCAGGGCAGCCCGGTCAGCCAGTCCAGATAGTTGCGCACAACGGTTGCCTCGGCGGACATGGGGCTCATTTGCTTGAGTTTTCTTAACTCACCTTCAGCCTTGGCGCGTGCTTCCTTGGAGAGCTTGGTTTTTGCCAGCAGTTCCTCGAGTTCTGCCAACTCACCCCCGCCCCCGTCTTCCCCGTCCCCCAGCTCACGCTGGATGGCTTTCATCTGTTCGTTAAGATAATACTCGCGCTGGGTTTTCTCCATCTGGCGCTTGACCCGGCCGCGTATGCGTTTTTCGACCTGAAGAACGCCGATTTCGCTTTCCATCAGCACCAGAATTTTTTCAAGCCGCTCGGTTACCGACAGCAGGTCAAGAAGGTTCTGCTTTTCTTCAATCTTTACCACCAGGTGAGAGGCGATGGTGTCCGCAAGTTTGGAGCGGTCCTCGATCTGGTTGATTGCAGAAACCACATCCCCTGAAATCTTCTTGTTCAGTTTCACATAGCTTTCAAACTCGGAGATTGTGGAACGGGCAAGGGCTTCAACTTCTACCACGTCGGACTTTGGCTCCTCCATGCCCGTGGCTTCAACAAGAAAATAT
>DROE01000084.1 GCA_011322005.1 Devosia sp. | reverse complement strand
CCTATACCAACTTGTTGATCGACGCGGTGCCGATCCCCGATCCTGAAATTGAGCTCAGCCGCAAAGTGCAACTGATCGAGGGGGAATTGCCCTCGCCCATTAACCCGCCCTCGGGGTGTGTGTTTCGTACCCGATGTTCCAGAGCCAGGGAAAAATGCGCAAAACAAAAACCGGAACTTAAAATTATTGAGGGCGAACACCAGGTGGCCTGCCACTATCCATTGTAAGTGGTTTGGGTTTTGGCGGAACCGGTACGCTGCTTCAGGCGTGGATGGAGTCGAATCCGTCGTCGGTGTTTTCAGCGCGACGCTCTATGTCGGCGTAGTTCGAGTCAGGCTGCCGACGCCGGTCGGGGCCGAAATATTTAGCCGATTGCACGAAGGGACGGGGGTTCTCAATTACTTCCAGAAGGCGCATATAAAGGTCGCGGGCACAAAGAGGCTTGCGCAGAAATTCGGTAATGCCAGCGTCCCGGGCGGTGACCACGCGTTTCTTTTCGGTATAGGCGGAGAGCATGATGATGGGCACATATCTATGGGCGCTGCCCTCGTCTCCGCGCAGGAGTTCCGTCAATTCAATTCCATTAAGTGTGGTGAGAGCATAGTCGACTATGGCGATATCGACATTGTGGATTTTGAAAGCCTCCAGCGCCACGGCACCATCGGTAGCCTCATGGATTGTGGTGATACCATATCCGCGCAGCATGGCGCGAATTATCTTGACCATGTAGGGATTGGGATCCGCAACCAGAACCGAGAGCGCTGACATATCAATTGTGCGCATGTTCGCCTCTCACCTTTTTTGTGCGATTGTAGAGGTTTGAAGCTGGGGATGCGTAAAGAGCTGCGATAGGACAAACCCCTAGTTTGGGGCGTCTCAGGGATAAGGGGTGCGGGGTTCCGAAGCCGTTGACACGGGCTCCTATTGCACATATGTTCCGCGCCAGTCTGCAGGCGGCATCGCCTGCGTTTGTTTTTGCAAGCAATCTCGAAAAGGCACGGACATGAAAATCCGCAATTCTCTGAAGGCATTGATGGGGCGGCATCGCGATAACAAACTTGTCCGCCGCCGGGGCCGCTATTATATCATAAACAAGGTCAACAAGCGTTTCAAAGCCCGTCAGGGTTGATTGCCTGTGCGCTGATCGTGCTTGATCTGAAATACAAAAAGCCGCCCGCTCAACAGGCGGGCCTTTTTGTGTGCAGCCGGGAAATGTCCGTCAGGATGAACCGGCACCGTCCTGTGAGACAAAGGCGATACGCAGCATGTTTGTTGAACCCGGGGTGCGCAAGGGCACTCCGGCGGTAATGGCGATACGGTCGCCGGGGCGGGCAAAACCCTCAGAATAAGCGATAGCGCAGGCACGGTCGACCATGTCGTCCAGATCGGCTGCGTCTTTGGTCCTGACGCAGTGCAGTCCCCAGACAAGCGAGATGCGACGCATAGTGCGCTGGTTGGGGGACAGGGCAATAATGGGAGTCAGGGGCCGCTCCCGGGCGGCACGCAGGCCCGTGGAGCCTGAAGAGGTGTAGGTGACAATGGCAGCCAGGTCCAGAGTTTCAGCGACCTGGCGGGTTGCGGCTGAGATAGCATCAGCGGCGGTTGCTTCGGGTTCGTGGGCCTGGGCACGAATGATGGCGGGGTAGTTGTCGTCCCCTTCAACGGCGATGGCAACCCGGTCCATTGTTGTCACCGCCTCGGCAGGAAAAGCGCCGCTGGCGGACTCCGCGGACAGCATTATGGCATCTGCACCTTCAAAAACCGCAATCGAGACATCGGAAACCTCGGCTCTTGTGGGGATGGGTGCGCTTATCATGCTTTCAAGCATCTGGGTAGCGACCACGACGGGTTTGCCGTAACGCCGGGCCAGCCGGATCATGCGCTTTTGCAGTCCGGGAACCTGCTCAAGGGGCATTTCCACCCCCAGATCGCCGCGGGCAATCATGAAGGCGTCGGAGAGTTTGATGATGTCGTGCAGGCGCTCGATGGCCTGGGGCTTCTCAATCTTTGCCAGAACCCCGGCCTTGCCCTGAACGATCTTGCGCACCTCAATGATGTCCTCGGGGCGCTGTACAAAGCTGAGTGCAACCCAGTCCGCCTCGTGCTTGAGTGCTGCTGAGAGGTCGGCGCGATCTTTTTTTGTCAGGGCGCTCAGGGGCAAAAGCGTATCGGGGACGCTTACCCCCTTGCGGTTGGAGAGGGTACCGCCGTGCACGACTTCGCAGGTGATCGCTTCGGGTGTAACCTTGGTCGCACGCAACTGGATGCGGCCATCATCGAGCAGCAGCCGGTCCCCTGATTTCAACGCTTCGAATATTTCGGGGTGGGGCAGGTGGACCCGGGTTTCGTCTCCATCTTGAGGGTTGGTGTCGAGGTGGAAGGATTGTTCGTTTTGAAGTTCAACCGAACCATCCGCGAACGTGCCGACGCGGATTTTTGGCCCCTGCAGATCAACCAGAATACCCAGAGGATGGTTGAGCGTCTCTTCAACCCTGCGGATGCGGCCAACAAGCGCTGCCAGCACTTCGTGGCTGGCGTGGGACATGTTTATCCGGAAAACATCTGCACCGGCCTCGGCAAGTTTTGCAATCATATCCTCACTGTCGGAGGCGGGCCCAAGGGTTGCAAGGATCTTGACGCGGCGTAGTCGTTTCATGAGTGCGTGACCTAGAGATTTTGCCGGTCTGCGAGCTCAGTTTCGGTGAGTTGCAGGGTCCAGCTCTTGCGGTTTTTTGTGTCGACTTCAAAGAAGCCTGTCCGCTCGTACCCTCTTGCCAGACAATCTTCAACGCCAAATATCGTGAACGCCTCGTCTCGCGTGCACATGAAAACCGGTCCGTCCCATGAGCCACCGGATATGTCGTCGGCAGCGAACAGGTAGTAGTATTGCGCGTTGAGGTCGCCCTGAAACACCGTTGCGCAGGTGTCAGGCGCTGTAACCCACCAGCCCTCCGACTGCCAGCCAGCCTCAGCCCGGTAACCCAGGGCAATGGAGATAGTTGAGGCGGTCTGGTTGCAGACCCTTAAGTCAGCCTGGGCCGGAGAGGCGGTCCAAAATCCTGCTGTCACAAGCAAAAGGAAGGGCCCAATGATACGAAGGGCGTATTTTTTCAATAGGTTGATCCGTGTTCTCTTCTGAAGGCCTGCTTGAAGCAGGTAGGGGGCATCGTGGTCAATTCTGATCTGCTCTTTTACGGGCAAAATTATGACTTAATGGGGGATGAGGAGGCAAATTGAAGGCGAATTTGTGCCGGGCGCAAAATTTGCTAGGCTGGATCGCCGCAACGTTCCCAGCCTGTGGAATATCTCCCTGATGAACGAAACCACGCCGATCCTGAGGGCAATCAGTCCTGCACCATCCCGGATTGCAGGTGTGTTTCTTGCTGTCTTCGGTGCGGCTTTTTTTGCCACAAAGGGTATTTTTATCAAGCTGGCGCTTCTGGAAAACGTCGATGTACTGACCACGCTGACCTGGCGGATGATCCTTTCTGCGCCGGTTTTTGTTGCCATTGGTTATTGGGGGCATCGGGATAATCTGGCCAAAGGCAGGACTGGAAAGCTGACGGGCGGTCTGCTGGTGCGTTCAGCACTGGTTGGTGCGCTGGGCTATTATGTGGCCTCTTATCTGGACTTCAAGGGCCTGGAATTCGTTACCGTACAGTTCGACCGGCTGATATTGATGACCTACCCGATTTTTGTTGTGCTGATCAGCGCTGTGGTTCTTAAAACAAAAATTACCGGGAAAATGATCGGTGCGCTCGGGCTCAGTTATGCCGGGCTGACGGTGATTTTCCTGCGTGACCTCTCGGAGCTGGGGCAGGAAATTTACCTGGGCGGGGCGCTGGTTCTGGGGGCAGCTCTGGCTTTTGCCTGCTATCAGATATTGGCCAAGCCGGTTATTGATCAGATCGGCGCGCGCGTGTTCACCTCGATGGCGATG
>DROE01000083.1 GCA_011322005.1 Devosia sp. | reverse complement strand
GCCCGAATCGGACATCGAGTTTCCCGTTTCCGGCGACACGGGCCAGAACTGCCTGTGTTCCAGTTGCCAGCGAGATGCCATAGGCTTTGGCGAACTCAAAAAACCGCGACTTGGGACGTATTCTGCTGTCGGCAAGTTTGGAAACCTTTATGCCCATGTCCGCCGCCAGAAGCGCAACTTGGGTTGCCGCACTGCTTGAGGTGCAAAAAGCAGCGCTTTTCCCCCTCCACAATCCATAGAGTGCAGCCAGTTGAAAGCTGGCGCGCGCCTTGGCTACCCCCGGAAGCCGGTTCCCCGGGAACACCGGCAGCCGCTCCAGTGTTCCGGTGGCCAGGATGGTCTTGCGACCCGAAACTCGCAATATTTCCCCGTAAACCTCGTCATCCCGGCGCCCAACTCTGTGGATTCTGGTACAATTTGCGGTCAGTGAAAGCGCTTTGGAATTGGTAAAAACCCGTACATTGTCGTAAGCAAGAAGAGCCTCTTTCAGGGACCTGACAAGTTCTTCGGGCCTTTGTTCTCCCTCCTGCGAACCGAAAAATCGCGCATCCCCCCCCAGTATGCAGCGTTGCTCGACGATTGTAACGGCCCAGCCGCTTTCTGCGGCAGCCAATGCGGCGCTGAGGCCGGAAACACCGCCCCCGACCACCACCAGGTCAGTATTCAGTTCTCGTTCCACTGGCAAATCTGCCCACGGACCTGACAAGATATCACTGACCGCAAGGTCTATGTCCAGGCTGCGTGCGCTGCGACCTGAAGCGGCCCGCCTGACGCGCTCAAGCGCAGAGCGAGTCATTTTTCTCAAGCGGCTCTGCGGCGTAAAGAGCAATAGCTCCATTCCCGGCACGATCGGGGTTCTCTGCATGGGCAGGATGGCTGGCTTTCGTTCATCAGAAGATGCAACAACGACAGGCAGGGAAAGCTCCGCGTCCAGAGCGATTTCCTCTCCGTTTATTTCCCCCGCCGTGTCAACCCCGCTGGCCAACAGCGCCGACAAAATGGTGTCGCCGTCAAATCCGATGTAAGAACGCCCTTCCAGTTTGAATGCCACAGGGCGGTCGCGGTTGATCTGCGTGCCGGAAAACAGTGCGTCTTCCTTGAAATCAAAGCGGGCATTTTGAAGCTTGCTCATCGTCAGATTCCAGACCTGAGATGCAGGTGCTCTGAAACACTTTGCATGGCGCGCGCCTTTCCTCCGCCACGGCTGGTAAAGAATTCTTCTTCCATGTCTGTGCTTTTGCCGACCAGAAATCGAGCAATGGCCGGAGAGACAAAGGCGCCGGTATTTCCAAATCCCCCCACCACCCAGGCGCTACCTTGCCCTGTGCTTCCCACCATCGGTGCCCCATCAGCGCTGACACAGGTATCAAACACCGTTCGCCCGGAGGGGCGCAGGTTTTCGGCCCCGGGAACGGAAGCGATGACATCTGTAGCCACATCGTTGCCTGAAGAAAGCGTGATGATCTCAAAACCGCTGTTGTCTTGCAAACACGCGCTAAATCGGTTGGCGGGATTAATAATGCATTTTTCGCGCAACGTCGACGTGGGTTTGCATACCAGCGCCGTGGCAGTCACGCCGATAAAACCACGTGTCCACTCCTGCTCTTTTGCATGGTTGCGAATTGCTTCTTCGTCCGCCAGAATCAAACGGTTTGCTTTCAAGGTCCGGTCTGGCGCTGTTGCCGTCACCCGGCCGCCACGGATCGGCCTAAGCACCAGACTGCTTGCGCTGGCAATCTGCACGTTACTGTCCGCCAGCCAGCGCCGAAGTGCGGGACGGAACACCTGGTGGCAGATGTTCCGCGCTCCACGCAGG
>DROE01000082.1 GCA_011322005.1 Devosia sp. | reverse complement strand
GCCCGTCGGGCTGAAGCTCATAGACTTTTTGTTGTTTGGCAAAGTTCCTCAGGCCCGACATGTTGAGCTCGCTGCCATCGGGAAGAACGGCGCTCAGCACCCCAAGTTCATTGCGCAGCTTGATGACTTCGCGCATTTCCATGGCAGTCTGGGGTGGCGATGAGGTCTCCTGCATCTGCACTGACCTTGGGATACCATCCAGCGCCACTGCTTCGCTAAGCAGACCGCCCTCTCCTTGAGGAAAAAACAGCTGATAAAGCGCGCCGTTTCTGACCAGAATGAACGGGCGTTCAGTGCTCTTGTCGACGGAAATTTTTCCTAAAAACTGGTTGGTGACCCGCTCGAAGGTCAACAGGTTACGGGCCCCGTAATTGGTGAACCCCACATAGCTTGTATAGAGCACCGGCAGGGCAATAAAAACCAGCACCGCCGCAATCGCGGGGAAAATAAAGCGTGCAGTGTAAAATCTGGCGGAACCAAATATAGTGACAATGCCCACACAAAGGGCCAGCACCACCACCGCGAACAGTGGTTCGCCCGACAGATAGAGCACCCAGACGACATAGAGCAGGGCCAGCGCCACCAGCCCGAGCACAAAATAGGCCAGTCCCCGCTTCCAGCCCGCCCAAGGGGTGGCGGCAAACTCTTCCCTCTCCGGTTCCGCAGCGTCGGCGCTCAATATAACTCCCCCTCCCTGCACAAAAAAGGGCCGGAGCATTTTGGCCCCGACCCCATATTCACATCAGATGGCCCTATTCGGCAAGGATACGCTCTGCCGCATCGTTGAGCGCATCTTCAACCGATTGCTGCCCGCTGGTGATATTCTGCAAAGCCGGACCCATGGCACTCCAGAACTTGCCCATGGCAGGGGTTGAAGGCATGGCAATGCCGCTCTGGGCATTGGCAAGGGTTGCTGCCACATTGGCATCCCCCGACAGCGTCTCGGCAAAGCTCTTGTCGGCAACGGCGCCCAGGGGAACATCATCATTGACCATTTTCAGGCCATCGTCCTGAAGCAGGTAATTCTCGATGAATTCCGTGGCCAGGTCGGCATTGGGGCTGGCCGCGTTGACCACCGCCGCCAGTACCCCGACAAAGGCCTTGGATGGATTGCCATCTATCGAGGGAATGGGAGCCACCCCGAAGTTGATGCCCGAATCCTGAAGGTTCGACCAGGCCCAGGGGCCGTTGATGACCATGGCGACTTCGCCCTTGTTGATCGCGGCGTCCATCACGCCATAGTCAACGCCCGATGGCATCACGCCTTCATCAATCAGCGACTTGATCATCGACGCTCCGGCAATGGCACCGGCATTGTTTACGCCCGTGTCGTTTGCATCATAAACGCCATCGACCTTCTTGAAGGCATAGCCGCCATTGGCCATCAACAGGGGCATGGAGAAGTAGGTGTTGTTGTAATCCCACATGATCGCACCCACGCCCTCGGGCATTGTCATGCTCGGGATTTCCTCAAACGTTGCCGGGGGCGTTGGCACCAGGTCCTTGTTATAGATGAGCCCGATGGCCTCCACAGCGATTGGATAACCCCAGACGTTGCCGTCAAAAGTCACCGCGTCCCAGGCAAAGTCAAAAATGCCGTCCCGCGTGGCCTCACTCGGATCAACCGGAGAAATCAGACCACCGGCGGCCCACTCCCCGAACCGGTCATGAGCCCAGATGAAAATGTCAGGGCCATCACCTGCGGCCGCCGATTGCTGGAATTTGTCGGTCACGGATTCGGGGTGTTCGACCACGACTTCGATGCCCAGCTCCTCGGTAAATTTGTCGCCAAGGGCCTGCAATCCGTCATAGCCCTTGTCGGCATTGATCCATACCAGCAGCTTGCCTTCTTCAAGCGCCAGACCCATTGTTGTCGACGCCACTAAAATGGCCAGCGCACTGGCCGCAATCCTGAATGAATTTTTCATGTTTTCCTCCGTTAAAATCATCGTTTTTTGCCATTGCTCCACCCCTCGCGGAGCACATGGCATCATGTGCGCACCAAGAATTTGCCCTTTTCCCGACGGAACCGGCCCGGAAGAGCCATTCTGTCGCCACATCAGACAATTTCTCAAAACGTTTTAGAACTTGAATTAGCCAGCATTATTCGCCTATGTCAATTGAGTTTTGTCTAAAAGCATGTATTCTCAAAGCGCTTTGAGTATTGAAGGTTCGATCCCTTGGGGGGCTGTGGTTTGACCAATCTGAAGGATATTGCCAGACATCTGGGCCTTTCCCCGGCAACCGTCAGCCGGGCTCTGAACGGCTTTCCCGAGGTTGGCGCCAAGACCCGCGCCCGGGTTCTTGAAGCCTCGCGCAAGCTGAACTACGCCCCCAACATCACCGCCCGCCGTCTGGCCACTGGCAAGGCGGGCACCGTGGGCATGGTTTTTCGCTCGGCGCGCAACCTGTTGCTTGACCCCCATTTTGTCGACTTTCTTGCCGGTCTAAGCCTTGTTCTGTCCGACAGACAGCTTGACCTGATGATCCACGTGGCCCCTCCCGGCCAACAGCTCGCCCACTATAAAAGGTTCATGGCCAGCGGCTCGGTCGATGGTATGATATTGAGCGCCCCCGAGATTGACGACAAGCGCATCCAGACCCTGCTTGAAGCGGATTTTCCCTTTGCCGTACACGGGCGCAGCCACGATGACGCACCCTACGCCTTTTATGACATCGACAACGACAGTGCTTTCAGCGCCGCCTTTGGCCTGTTGCACGATCTGGGTCACCGGCGCATCGCCTTTCTCAACGGACCTGAGGATCTCGCTTTTGCCCGCCAGCGCCTTTCAGCTTTCAACCGGGAATGCAAGGCAAGACAAATCCATGTGCCAGACCGGTTTATATCCCATGACGAAATGCGCGAGGATATAGGTTACGAGCAGGCCGCCTCCATGCTGCATGGCGATTTGAACCTGCGCCCCACAGCCTTCATCTGTTCGTCAACGCTTCTGGCGCTGGGGGTCATGCGGGCCACAATCGAGGCCGGCCTTGAACCGGGCGGGGACATCTCCATCATCGCCCATGATGACGTGCTTCCCCACTTCCGTTCCGAGCATTTTGCCATTCCCCTCACCGTTACCCGCGCACCCATTCGCGACGCCGGAACACGGCTGGCCCAAATGATCTCCGATCTGGTTGCTGGAGCTGATCCAAAAGCCATGCAATATACCCAGAAAACCGATTTGATTGTGCGCGCCTCTACCGGTGCGGTGCCCCGGAGAGGAGACAAGCCATGGTAGAAAGTTCGAGCGCCGCCATCGACAGTTCTGACCGGCCCGCCCTTGAAGTGCGCGGCCTCTCCAAATCTTTTGGCGACGTCAAGGTGCTCAAAGATATCTCAATGAGCATGAAGCGGGGCGAATTTCTGGTGCTGGTCGGCCCTTCGGGATGTGGTAAATCCACCCTGCTTAACTGCATTGCCGGGCTTGAAGAGGTCACGGGCGGGGAAATACTCATCTATGGGCGTGCCGTCACCCAGGTTCCCCCGCGCGACCGCGACATCGCCATGGTTTTTCAGTCCTATGCGCTTTACCCCACCATGACCGTTGCCGAAAATATCAGCTTTGGCATGAAGGTGCGCCGGGTCTCAAGGGAGCGACAGCACAAAAAGGTGGGCGAAGTCGCCCGTGTTCTGCAAATCGAGCGTCTCCTGGACCGCAAGCCCGGCCAGCTCTCCGGCGGCCAGCGCCAGAGGGTTGCCATGGGACGCGCTCTGGTGCGCGACCCCAAACTGTTTTTGTTTGACGAGCCCCTCTCAAATCTGGATGCCAAACTGCGCGTTGAAATGCGCGGCGAGATAAAATCCCTGCACGAACGGCTAAGCGCATCCATTGTTTACGTCACCCACGACCAGGTCGAGGCCATGACCCTTGGCACATCAATTGTTGTGCTCAAGGATGGTGAGGTCCAGCAGATCGGCAGCCCGGCACATATTTATAACAGACCGGCAAACCTGTTTGTCGCCGATTTTATGGGCTCGCCGCCGATGAACCTTGTCCGGGGGGTTCTGCACATTGAAAACGGCCATGCAGGAATCAAAATCGGCACCGGTACCGATGCTGTGAACTGGGTCGGGGAAAAGCCCTCCGATGCCCTTTGCGCACTGGACAACAGTGAAATAATTATTGGCGTACGTCCCGAGGCGATTGATCTTGCGGATGACAAAAAACCCGACTTTGTACTGAAAGTCACCAAAATGGAGCAGACCGGCTCGGACGTTTTTGCAACCCTTGAAATGGGAGGCCAGCCCGTGGCCGCCCGCTTGCCCGGCCACACCGAAATTTCCCTCGGAGACGTACTGGCACTCAGGATCGACAAAAGAAACGTCTGTTATTTCGATCCCGAAACCACCCTGCGCATTAACTGAATTTTATGGGGCTGGTGGGTGTTTCCAGCCCAGAACACGCCCGGCTTTTTCCGAACTGAAGAAACTTCGGTTTCCACTCAGGTCACCGCGTATGGCAACCTCGGGATAATATCTGGCGGCCAGCTCCGCACTTGGCACCTCAACCGTTGTATCGGGGGCCACGATGTAAAAGACCTCGTGGCCCTTAAAGGAAGCTTCAAGGCTGAGCAGGCAGGCCTGCGCCGAAGCATCGGCCCGCACATAGGCCCAGAGCTGCTGCCTTCCCGGAAGGTTATCAGCCCTGAATGCCCGGGCAGCAGTCTCTCGTTCGTGCACGACAAAGTGGAAGCGCAGACTGGCAATACGCATATCTTCACAGCGCCGCACAAAACTGTCAGCCTGTTGCTCGCAAATCCACTTGGAAAGGCTGTAGGGATCCTCGCAATAATTGGCGTGCTTTTCGTCAATCGGGAAATAATCGAACCGCTGTTTCCGGCTGAAGGCAAGCCCGATGGCGTTGACGCTTGAAGCCTGACAGACACGTTTTATGCCATGTTCGGCTGCCGCCCTGAGCGCATTGTAGCTTCCCGTCACATTGTTATTGTGTACAACGTGATCGGCCAGTTTTCCCGGCACCGGAATCGCCGCCATGTGGATGAGCGCATCGCACCCCTCAAAGGCATCCACTAGGGCTTCATAGTCAGCAATATCAGCTAAAACAAAACTCAGATTGTCCCGGTCGTCCGCCTCGGACGGCCCAACCCTGTCAATGCTGATGATGCGGTGGCCGGAGGCAAGCGCGGCGTTGGCAATAGCCCGGCCCAGATGCCCGCTTCCCCCGGTGAGTGCAATTTTCATCGCCAGTTTCCCAACTTGTTCCAAGAACAGGGCAAAGGCCTATCAAACCGGCAGCAGTTCTGAAAGCTGACGAGGCTCAAGCTCCGGTTTTTCCTTGTAAAGAAAGCACGAGGCTGTCTGATGCGCCTCAAGCTTGAACAGGGGCGGATCAGCCTTGCATTGCTCGGTTGCCGATGCGCAGCGGCTAAAGAACGGGCAGCCAGTTTGCACGCCGCCGCTTTCGCGGGCAATAATTTCATTCTGCCCCCAGCGCCGGTCCAGACTGGGCCACGGAATGGAGTCAATCAGCAATTGGGTATAGGGGTGCTGCGGCTTCTTGATAACGGTTTCCACGTCTCCCGCCTCCATCACCGCACCGCGATAAAGCACCACAATGGAGTTGGCGATATGATAGGCGGTCGTCAGGTCGTGAGTGATGTAAATTATTGAAACCCCGTGATCCCGTTGCAGATTGCGCAGCGTTTCAAGAATGCTGGCGCGCAGGGAAGCGTCCACCATCGAAACCGGCTCATCGGCAATCAGAAGACGCGGTTTGAGCAAAAGAGCGCGCGCCACATTGATGCGCTGGCGCTGACCGCCCGAAAGCTGATGGGGGAAACGACCCACCACATCCTCGGGTCTGAGGCCAACCGCCGTCAGCGCTGCATCCATCTTGGCACGCGCTTCCGCTTTTGATTTGGCCAGCTTGAAACGCTTGATGGGCACCCAGAGCAGGTGGTCTACCGTATAAAACGGATTAAACACCGCAAACGGATCCTGGAAAACCGCCTGCACCTCGCGCCGGAATTCCAACCGCTCCCTGCCCCTGAGGGTACTGATGTCCCGACCGCGATAAATAATTTGGCCGGTGGTCGGTTTGATAAAACCCAAAAGCAGCATCGCCAGTGTGGTTTTGCCCGACCCGCTTTCACCCGCAACCGTAAGAATTGTCGGCGCGTCTTCCCCAAGGGTAAGCGAAATTTCCCGCAAGGCGGTTGTAGATTCGGTATTGATCAGCCCCCGCGAATAGACCTTGGAAACATTCTTCAGTTCCAGAAGCTCGCTCATTTTTTTGTGTTCCCGGAATAAAGATGGCAGGTGACCACACGATCATCGGACAATGTTTCAGCATCAGGGCGCTTAACGCGGCACCGGTCCATGACCTCGGCGCAACGCGGATGAAACGTACATCCAGCGGGGAGCCTGAGAAGTGAAGGGGCAAGCCCGGGAATTCCCTGGAACACACCCTTGTTGTCCAGATTGGGCAGGCAGCTGATGAGGGCCTTTGCATAAGGATGTCTGGGGCCGGTGAACATGTCGCGCACCGTTGCAACCTCCACCAGACGCCCCGCATACATCACCGCAACCTTGTCCACGAACTGCGCCATAAGCCCCATGTCATGGCCAATTAGAATTACGGCGGCATTGATCTGTTTTTGCACCCGGTCGATGGTTTCCATCACCTGACGCTGGGTCACAACATCAAGAGCACTTGTGGGCTCATCGGCAATAATCACCTGCGGCTGCAACAGGATACCGATAGCAATACATACCCGTTGCTTCATGCCCCCGCTCAGTTCATGGGGAAACATTCTGAAAGCACTGCGCGCCAGATCCACCGATTTCAGAGCCGCCATACAGCGCTCGACAATTTGCGGTTTTTTCTCATCAGGCATATGCGCCCGCACCGCATCCTCCATTTGCGCCCCGATACGCATCACCGGGTTCAGCGAATTCATCGCCCCCTGAGGAATATAGGAAATTTTGCCCAGACGCGCTTCGCGCATGGCACGGTCACCAAGCGCCATCAGGTCGGTGCCGCCCACAAAAACCTCTCCCCCCTCGATGCGCCCCGGCGGCTTGATCATCCGCATCATGGCCAGAGCCAGCGTGCTTTTGCCGGAGCCGGACTCTCCCACAATTCCAAGCTTTTCTCCCGGCCTCAGGGAAAAGGTCACGTCATCAAGCGCTCTGGCGCGCCCCGCATCGGTAAAGTATGTCACCTCGAGATTGCGGACTCGAAGCACCGGCTCGATGGCACCCTGCTTTTGGTCGGACCCCCTCTTTCGCTCCTTGGTCCGCCGGGTTGTTGCTGTTGCGGCATTCATTGTTTCTACTCCGACTTGCGCACACGCGGATTGGCAAGTTCGTCCAGACCCATATTGATAAGAGCAAGCGAGCCCAGGATCAGAATCATCCCCACCGAAGGCGCAATCGGCCACCACCACCAGCCGTTGAAAAACGCACCCTGCGATTGCGCCGACCAGATGATATTGCCTAGAAGCGGCTCGCGCAGGGGCCCAAGCCCCAGTACCGCAAGATAGAAGGACGCGAAAACCGCCAGAAAAACCTGCCCCACAAAGGCCGCCGCAATGAAGGGCAGAAGGTTGGGCAGAATCTCCTTGAAAATTATTCCAAGATCGCTGATCCCGGAAAGTTTGGCCACCGAGACGAACTGCCTCTCCTTCATGGTCAGAACCTGAGAGCGGATAATCAGGGTCGGCCCCATCCAGGCAAGCATCACCACAATCAGGGCCATGGTAAAAATTGTCACATCTCGTTTGTCCAGGGAACCGGCAACCACCACCTGAATGAGCAGTACGGGAATAGGCGTCAGCACCTGACAGACGGTGCGAATGGCGGCATCTGTCCATCCGCCGAAATAGGCCGATACAAATCCCAGGACAACGCCGACAAAGGTGCCGATACCCCCCGCAACCAGGCCAATAAAGGCTGTCTGCCACATCCCCACAACCATCACCGCCACCAGGTCCCGGCCAAAGAAGTCGGTTCCAAACGGAAAGTCCCAGCTCGGAGGGCGCCGCGTTGGCGCGGAAAGGGGATAGGCGTCCATGGGGTCGATAACCATCAACCCGATTATCGTGAAGGCTGCAAGCGCCAGCAAGATTGCCAGACCGGCGCCAAGACTTGCGTTGCGCGACAGATAGCGGAAAAACAGCGTCACACGACCCGGCTGGTGCGCTGCGCCAGGCCGAATTGCAGCGGTTCTCATAAGTTCGCTCCTACTCATTTTTGATCCGGGGATCGAGAAGCGGATACAAAAACTCCATCAAGGTCATGATGGCGGCAATGGCGATGGTGATGAAAATCACAATTCCGTAGATGACCGGAAAATCATTGGCCCGAATGGCGTTGATAAGTACGGTTCCCACACCGGGCAGCGCAAACAACCCCTCAACGATAATGGCCGAAGTCACCACCGTGCCAAGAGCCAGGGCAAGTCCAGTCATCTGGGGAAGCAGGGCGTTGCGCAGATAATAGTCCCGGAATATCGTCACCCCGTTCAACCCCTTGTGCTCGGCAAAGTTCACATAGTCCTCGCCCTGAATGGTTATCCCCATGCCGCGCATGGTCAGCACCCATCCCCCGACAGACCCAAGAATGAGGGCCAGCGCGGGAAGTATCTGATGGCGAAGCAGGTCAAGGGCAAACTCCCACGACCAGTTGGGCACCACCCCTATGGAATATGCCCCCCCCAGTGGCAGGAGCTTGAGCCGGAAACCGACAAAAAACAGCAGCAGCACACCCATCAGCACCGGAGGCACGCCCATGAACAGAACAAAAGGAGTTGAAAAATTACGCGCCCACCTTGGCGCGCGCGGCCAGGCGGCAATGGCGCCCAGCAGGTTGCCGATTACAAAGCTGAGGATGGTCGTTACCACCAGAAGTCCAATGGTCCAGGGCAGGGACTGGGCGATCAGCTCGATGACGGTGGAGGGATAGCGGTTAAGAGAAAAACCAAAGTCAAAACGCATTATGTTCCACAGATAGTCGATATATTGCTCCCACAACGGCCGGTCCAGTCCGAATTGCTTGGAGAAGGATTCAATTATTTTTTCCAGGTCCTCAGGCGCAAATCCCGACAATCGGGCAATTTCAGAAAAGCGTTCACGCACCGGGTTTACCGGGGAAAGACGCGGGACAAAAAAGATAATGGTCGAAGCCGCCCAGATGACCATGAACAAAAAACCAATGCGCCGTGCTATCAATTTCAGAGTCATAAAACTGTGTTCTCCGGACGTGCGGGTAGACCCCGAAAAAGAGGGGGGCGGCACTTTTGCCACGCCCCTCTTCCTATCATTTTTTGCTCTATTGGACAGACTTGAGGTTGGAAACCACCAGCATGCCGGTTTTGTGCCAGAACGCGCCGTTCACGCCAATTCCAACATTGTCTGCAGTGGGCCAGTTCACCCAGTAAGTCTGGTTATAGGCAATACGGTGCAACCACTGAATAACCGGCACGTTGATCTGATCGCGCCAGTAAATTTCCATCAGTTGCGCCGCCAGGTCCTGGAATTCGGGACTATCGGAGGAGATAGGCGCCATTTCAGCCAGGATTTCGTCATACTCGGGGTTGGAATAACGGGCGAACTCATAGGCTCCCACAGGTTCTCCCTCGACGCCCGCATTTGCGCTGTTGAAGAAATTGAACGTGGCAAACGGATCCTTCAGGCTGGCGCCGTGACCGAACATGTAAAGCCCGGGTGCACCATCGGCCATGTTCTGGAATGCATCGGTTCCAAAATTGGTCGATGCGTCAAAACCGGCCCGGAGCAACATTTCCACCAGAATGGGCACGATATCACTGTGAATACCTTCAAATCCATTGATGGTGGAGTCGATGGTTTGTCCATCTTTTTCCCAGAGCCCGTCGCGGTTCTTTGCATAGCCCGCCTCGGTCATCAAGGCAGCACTTTCATCCAGATCATATTTTCCAGGCTCATACTTCTCGATCAGCGCCTGAACGGCAGGCGTGTCGACAAAAGACTGCAAACCCGGATATGGGGGGAACGGGAAGATAGTAGCCACTTCTGCCCCGTCATAGAGCACATCATTGATCTGCTGACGGTTGACGGCAAGGCTGACAGCCCTGCGCACCCGTGCGTCGGCAAACGGACCCGACTGGGTGTTCATCCACAAGGCATTCGGCCACCAGTCAAGATACCCGTATGGGGACTGGTTCCCCGAATGGGTGGTGATCTTGGGATTTTGAGCCAGGATGTTGGATATAACAGCGCTGCGCATATCCAGAGCCGAATCCATTTCATTGTTCACCAGTCGCTGGGCAACGGTGTCCATGTTCTGACCAACCTGGCCGCCCAGATTGACCACGATCACGCGCTTGACGTCGGGCAGGTCGTTAATGCCGGCCTTTACTGCCCACCAGTCTTCGCGCAGATTGAAGATTTTCTGGTTCTGGTTCCACGCCACGAGATCGTAGGGACCGGAATGGGGAATTTCCGTGCCACCGGCATATTCGTTGATGTTTTCCTGATTTTCCAGCCCATGGGCGGGAACGATTGCCATGCCCGTGTCAAACTTCATGGTCAGCACTTCAAACTTGAAACGAGGCGCTGGTATCTTGAACTGAACATCCACGGTCAGATCATCAACTGCACGCACTGACTCAACAAACTGATTGAAGTCGGCATT
Organism: Devosia sp.; assembly: GCA_011322005.1. Classification (GTDB taxonomy): domain Bacteria; phylum Pseudomonadota; class Alphaproteobacteria; order Rhizobiales; family Devosiaceae; genus DROE01. The sequence continues at coordinate 9,217 of DROE01000082.1, read as the reverse complement.
GTAGGTCAATAAATTGTTGGAAAGCTGACCTTCCATGGTGAAGACCACGTCTTTTGCGGTCACCGCCACCCCATCGCTCCATTCAGCCATGGGATTGAGCTTGATGCGCAGCGAGGTAAAGTCATCGCTGGTATATTCGATGCTTTCGGCCAGCCAGGGAATCTCCTGATCCGAGTAAATGCCAAAATACATCAGTGGCTCCCACATCAGGGAGTTCAACTCAGAGCTTGAATAGCCCGGCACCGCCCACGGGTTTGTCACCCCGATTGGCGAAGTCACACTCCAGCCAAGAACGAGCGTGTTCTCACGCCCTACATCTTCCAAAGGCGAAGCGGGCACAATCTCCACCGCTGCTGTCGCCTGTGCGAGAGCCGTTGTGGGACCGAACGATATCGCCAGACCCAGCAAGGCTGCACTGACAACCTTGAAATTAAGTTCAACCATATGAAATTCCTCCCTGAATGGTTGTATTGTCTTGAGATCAAACTGCCCGGATATTCAAATTACCGACACAGACAACAAAGTACCGGGACTGTTTGTTTTTTGGTCTTACCTGTCGCTGATAAACTCCGTCCCCCCGGTAGACCAGGGTCCGGTTCTATGCCCTCAATCAGCACCCAAACTGGCCTGAACCAGTCATCATTTTACCGGCAGGAAGTTGAGCAAAGGGCGCGGTTTCTCCAGTTCTGACAGCCCTCCCTTCATATTTTTATAATGTTATATATTTATGCTATATAAGAGTTTCGGCCTCGTCAACACTCATGCCTGCAAGATGCTCTCCTGAACAAAAAGGAGTTCCCTGAACACCGCCTGGACAGATGGCCTCACCCCCCCGGGTCAAAAGAGATTGGCGGGCAGCATCCAGCCCTTGCAGATACCCCGTTCCCCTTCATCGAACCGAGGTCAACCAGTAAGACCAAAACAGAGGTTGCAAGAACTATTGTCTTGTCTGCGCCCGAACGCCTGCCGAATTGCCTTGCTGTCGCCCGGCGCCGGAACTTCACGAAATGCTGATCTGCCTGACCATGTTCGACTACCAGTGCCAGAGCGTGCCGTCCTCCAGCCGGTTCACCGGCAGGTAGGCACGCTTGTACGGATATTTTTCAGCCACCGCCTCGTCAATGTCGACACCATGCCCTATTGCCTCTCCAGGATGCAAATAGCCCCCTTTCCAACTCCAGGCATGAGGAAACATCTCATGGGTTGCCTCACGGTAGCCGGAATACTCCTGAATTCCGAAGTTCGGCACCCACAGGTCGATATGCAGGTTGGTGCCCATGGTCACGGGAGAAACGTCTGTTGGGCCATGACAGGCGGTACGCACATGATAGATTGATGCAAAGTCGAAGATGCGCCGCAATCCGGTCACACCCCCCGCATGAACCGAAGTTGTTCTGATATAGTCGATAAGCTGTTCTTCAATGAGTTGGCGCGCGTCCCAAATGGTGTTGAAGATTTCCCCCAGTGCAATCGGCGTCGTCGTATGCTGGCGAACAAGGCGGTAACCTTCAGGCAGTTCGGCAGGCACAGCATCCTCAAGCCAGAAAAGCCGGAAAGGTTCGAGCTCTTTTCCAAGGCGCGCCGCCTCGATGGGGGTCAGTCGATGGTGTGCATCGTGAAGCAGATGGGTATTCCAGCCCACGACATCACGCAGTTTTTCGAACACTTTTGGTATGTGGCGAAGGTATTCTGATGTTGACCAGACTTCCTCCACCGGCAGGGCTTTTGCAAGGGTTGTCAGTTTCTTTTTGTCCTTGCGGATGCCATAAATGGACTCAAAGCCGGGCACTCCCGCCTGGGCTCTGATAGCCGCAAAGCCCTGTTCCCTTTTTTCCTGAACCGCTTCAACGACTTCAGCAATGGTGCGACCCTGAGCATGGGCATAGCACATGATTCTGCCGCGCGATGCCCCCCCCAGCAACTGATAAAGCGGCATGTTGGCCGCCTTGGCCTTGATATCCCATAGCGCCATATCGACACCGGAAATTGCCGCCATCGTAATCGGTCCACGCCGCCAATAGGCGCCCCGGTAGAGATATTGCCAGATATCCTCGATTTGCATGGGGTCACGCCCGATCAGGCACGGCGCCACATGGTCCTCCAGATACGCCACGACCGCTTTTTCCCGACCATTCACGGTCGCGTCGCCAATCCCGTACAGCCCCTCATCGGTGATGATTTTTACTGTGACAAAATTGCGCCCGGGTGAGGCAACAATCACGCGAATTTCCTTGATTTTCATACTATTGTTTTTCCGTTCCGCTATCCATTGAAACAAACCGGCGCCAAGGCAAACGCCTTGCGCGCAAGCCAGTGGCAGGTTTTGTCGAATAAGGTTGATACACAGGACACGCAGGAGGGCACCCTGGAGAAAATGCCGTCCGACTATTGCAAGCGCCAGCACCACGCCGACACCCGAACCATCTCAAATTTCAGATGAAACGGGTAAAGAGCGCTGATTTCGCTCATTTATTTCTTCTGTGTCGAAATGAATCTAGTCCATGAACCAAATGAGTGTCAAGAATTTCCGCTTCCAAGCGGCCGGACCGGCGGCATCTCCAACAGAGTTGTGGAAGTCGGGTGCCACGGCTAAGGTGCTGGCAACGAACATCGGTTAAAGGCTCCGGATGACACAATATTCAGACTTTTTCGTTGGCACTTATTCGGCCAAGGCCGGCAAGGTAGCCGGAGGTGGCGAAGGCATTTATTCGTGCCGCCTGAGCCTTGACAACGGCGCGCTGAGCACACCGGTCTGCGCCGCCGATTGCACCAATCCCTCTTACCTGACCTGGGGGAAAGACCGCAGGTTTCTTTATGCGGCAAGCGAACTGTTCACCAGCGAAGGCCCGGCGGTTCTCGCCTTTGAGGTCGGCGCGAACCATTCGCTCAGAACCCTCGGCAGCCAGCCCATGGACGGCGAACTGCCCTGCCACCTCAGCACCGACAGCTCAGGGCTTCGCCTGGCTTCAGCCCAGTACTGGACAGGCGACACCTTGTTGTTTCCGCTGATGCAAGATGGCCGCATCGCATCGAAGCTGACTTCAATCCAGCACAACGGCTCCGGACCCAACGCCAAGAGGCAGGAGGGTCCTCACGCCCATTTCGCGGGATTCTTGTCCAATCCCGACGAACTGGCAATTGTTGACCTGGGCCTTGACAGAATTTTTCTCTACCCCTTTGACACCGAGCGCGGTGAACTCGATCTTGATGCCCAGAAGGAGGTTGTTCTTCCTCCCGGTGCCGGTCCAAGACACCTGACAGCCGCGCCCGATGAGAAAAAAATCTATGTGCTGTGTGAACTGAGTGAACAGATTATCCTGTTTGACCGCTTCCCTGAGGGCTGGACACAGGTCCAGCAAATTCAGGCCTTTGGCGAGTCCGCAAACTCCGATGGTGCGGCAGCTGCCATCCGAATTTCTCCCGACAATCGCTTCCTTTATGCCTCCGGGCGCACCCAGTCTGAAATCGCCTGCTTTTCCATTGACGCCGTAACCGGCAGGCTTTCGCCCGTGCAACACATCCCAAGCGGTGGAAAAGGACCCCGCGACTTCGCACTATCCCCGGATGGCAGATTTGTCGTTGTCGCCAATCAGCACACCAACAATCTGACCAGCTTTCGCCGCGACGAACAAACCGGCTGCCTTTGTAAAACCGGGCACACCGCTGCAATCAACGACGCTGTGTGCGTTCTGTTTTGAGGAAAAGCGCTGCAAACACGCACCGCCGCGAGACAGTCTGTGGCTGGCAGAGAGAGAATTGGCAAATTTCTTGGGCCCATCGGAGACCTGAGCATTCGGCTGAACCAAAAAAAGTGGCCATCGGTTTTTGGACAAGGCGAAGCGCAGCAGGTGCAAATTGGCGCGAGATTAATAGTGGCGGAGAGAGAGGGATTCGAACCCTCGGAACGCGTTGAGCGCTCAACGGTTTTCGAGACCGCCCCGTTCGACCACTCCGGCATCTCTCCGCTTGCCACACACCGGATGCATGTCCAACTGAGTGCAAGGCGTGCCGCTTATGGCACAGGCCTGTTTTTCCTGCAACCGCCAGGCAAAGGGAGTGATGCCCGTTGCCGCAACAGCACCTGAAATAACTTGACTCCGCACCCGATTACACAGATAACCCCGCTCAACGCGCGCGCCGGTCCTTCCGCTGCGCCTGTTTTGCATTGCTGAACCGCTGTTCGAGGCCAAACGGGAGTCCCTGAAACTCTCGGCTGAAAGTCCGCCGAAGCTGGCGGCGCCACAGAGCGCGACAAACAGGGAACCGGATTTCAGTCCGGCACAGGAGCAATATGTTCGCTATCATCAAGACCGGCGGAAAGCAGTACAAGGTTGCCGCCGACGATATTCTGCAAATCGAAAAACTCGACGCCGAGCCCGGCACAAAAATCACCTTCGATAATGTGCTCATGTTGGGTTCGGGAGCTGATGTCACTATCGGCAACCCACTGGTCGAAGGCGCAAGCGTTGCCGCTGAGCTCGTCGAACAGGTGCGCGCCAAGAAAATTATCGTCTTCAAAAAGAAGCGCCGTCAGAAATATCGCCGCACCAATGGCCACCGCCAGCACCACTCCATCGTGCGCATCACACAAATTCTGACCTCCGGCAAGAAACCTGCTGCCAAGAGAGCGGCCCCCAAGAAGTCCGCCTCGCCCAAGGCTGCGCCCAAAGAGGCACCTAAAGCCGAGCCAAAGACGGCAGCACCAGCAGATATTGTTGATGATCTGAAACTGATTTCCGGTGTCGGCCCTGCTCTGGAAAAAAAGCTCAACGCCCTGGGCATCACCTCGCTCAAGCAGGTCGCTGACTTCACCCCTGAGGACGTGGCCCGCGTTGACGAGGGTTTGAGTTTCAAGGGACGCATCGACCGCGAAAACTGGATTCAACAGGCCAGGGACATGCTGGCCGGTAAATCCGGCAACAGATAAGGAGCGACTGAACAATGGCACACAAAAAAGCAGGCGGCTCTTCCCGTAACGGGCGTGACACTGCAGGCCGTCGGCTTGGCGTCAAGAAATTTGGCGGCGAAGCCGTTATCCCCGGCAACATCATCATACGTCAGCGTGGCACCAAGTGGCACCCGGGAAAAAATGTCGGTATGGGCAAGGATCACACCATTTTCGCCCTTGTAAGCGGCAATGTGAAATTCTCCACCCGTTCGGGCGGCAAGACCTTCGTATCTGTAAACCCGCAAGAAACGACTGAATAACGGCAAGGAATTTACCAACTTTCTTGCCGGAGATCATCTCCCCGGCAAAGTGAGCGAAAATCACCCGGCCAGAACAAGAAGGGGAGACCGGATCACCGGCTCCTCTTTTTTGTGTTTTGTAGCGTTTTCAGAATTGTTGGGCATCGGCAACCCGGCTCAAAACGCCACCAAACAAAGCAAGACTGGATGACAGATCATGAGCAGAGCTTCCCTCGCATCCCGATTGGCTGACACCGTTCAGACAAAACGCCTTTTCCTTCGGGCGCCCCATTTGGCAGACGCCCCGGCACTGCATGGGCTGGCCAACAACGAGGCAATCCACGCGGTGCTGGCCCGCCTGCCTCACCCCTACACGCGAGAACACGCGGTTGATTTCATCACCAATCTGGCGCGCAATGAGAACGAGCACGCCTATGCCATCACGCTGGATAATGCCCTTATCGGGGTCATGGGCCTTCATCTTGCAGATGCTGACCCCCCCGAACTGGGCTATTGGCTGGGCCAGCCTTTCTGGGGCAACGGTTATGCGACCGAAGCTGCGCGGGGCGTCCTGCAGGCTGCCGCAGCTGCTGGCTTTTCAACCGTCACCGCCCGTTCCATCACCAGGAACAAGGGCTCGATCGGCGTATTGCTCAAGGCCGGGTTCGTGCAAACCGCCGAGGGCATTGACGATTGCGGTCAGCACCAGGGTGTCTGCGTCACTCGATTTGTGTGGAAGCAACCGATATGAACCTTACACTGGCGACAGAACGCTTGCTGCTACGCAGCCCCCTCAGGGGCGACGCCGCGCGACTGGCCGGTCTTCTGAACAATTATGCGGTGGCGTCAAACCTCGCCCATGTCAAATTGCCCCACACAACAAAGGATACCGAACTCTGGCTGCCCCGCCTGATCGCGTCCCGTGCCCCGGAACAATCCGGTTTCGTCATCATAATGCGCGAAGCAGGGGTTGTCGGCCTGGTCAGTTTTCGCCGTGACGGCGATGCCACAATTCTGGGCTATTGGCTGGGCGAGGAATTCTGGGGCCGCGGCATTATGAGCGAAGCAGTGACCGGTGCGCTAAAATGGTATTTCACCCATAGCAAAACCGATATTGTCACCTCCGGCGTCTTTCATTTCAACATGGCCTCCCTCGCCATCCAGCATAAAATGGGTTTTGTCGAAACCGGGCGCTCTGTGGTTCGCTGCCTTGCACGAAATGCCGATATAGAGCACATAGACACCGAACTGACCCGCCAGGCATTTGAAGACGCAACAAAATGAAGTTCCTTGACCAGGCAAAAGCATTTATCAAGTCGGGAAATGGGGGGAGCGGAGCTGTCTCCTTCCGGCGTGAAAAATATGTCGAGTTTGGCGGCCCTGATGGGGGCAATGGCGGGCGCGGTGGCGACGTATGGGTCGAATGCGTCGATGGGCTCAACACCCTGATCGACTATCGTTACCAGCAGCACTACAAGGCCGCTACCGGCACCGGCGGCATGGGAAAAGACCGCACAGGACCCAATGGAGAGGACGCAGTTCTGCGGGTGCCCGTGGGCACCCAGATTTTTGAGGAAGACAACAAAACCCTGATTGCCGACCTCACCCGGGTTGGTCAGAAAGTCAGGCTGCTGAGCGGGGGCAATGGCGGCTTTGGCAACGCCCATTTCAAGACTTCCTCCAATCAGGCCCCCCGCCACGCCAACCCCGGCCAGCAGGGCGAGGAAAAGTGGGTGTGGCTTCGCCTCAAACTCATCGCCGACGCCGGACTTGTGGGGCTGCCCAATGCGGGCAAATCCACTTTCCTTTCCGCTGTTTCCGCCGCCAATCCGAAAATTGCCGATTATCCGTTCACAACGCTGCACCCCAATCTGGGTGTGGTACGTATCGCTGACCGTGACTTCGTGCTCGCCGATATTCCCGGCCTTATTGAAGGGGCCCACGAGGGCGCGGGGGTTGGCGACCGGTTTTTGGGCCATGTGGAGCGCTGCGCCACCAATGTACACCTGATTGACGGAACCCAAGAGGACGTCGTCAAAGCCTACAAGACCATCCGGGCCGAGCTTGAGGCCTATGGCCAAGGCCTTGCCGACAAGCCCGAGATTGTCGTGCTCAACAAAATTGACGCTCTGACAAAAGAGGCAGTTGAGAAAAAGCTGGCTGAGTTGCGCGCAGTCGTGCCCGGCCGGTTGCTGGCCGCCTCCAGTGCCTCCCATGAGGGCATCGAGCAGGTGCTGTTCGCCATTGTTTCCATGATCGACAGGCGGAAGAAACACGAGGCCGCCACCGCCATCCCTGAAGAAGAAAAGAAGTGGACGCCCTGACATGACGTCCCCCCTTGATGGTTTTGAACGGTTAACAATAAAGATCGGCTCCGCCCTTCTGGTCGACAGCACAACCGGCGCTTTGCGCAAACAATGGCTCGGCTCACTTGCTGGCGACCTTGCCTCCCTCAAACAACGGGGCCGCGAAATTGTTGTGGTTTCCTCGGGGGCCGTCGCCCTGGGGCGCCAGATTCTAAACCTCAAACGGGGGCCCCTGCCCCTGGACCGGGCCCAGGCCGCCGCCAGCGTCGGTCAGGTCGCCCTGGCCCAGGCGTGGCGCGAGGCTTTCAGCGTCCATAACATCACCATCGGCCAGATATTGCTGACCCCCAATATCACCGAGGAGCGCCGTTCTTTCATCAACGCCCGCGCCACCATGAGTACATTGCTGGCGCTGGACGCTGTTCCCGTCATCAACGAAAACGACAGTGTTGCCACCTCGGAAATCCGCTATGGGGATAATGACCGCCTCTCGGCCCGTGTTGCTTCGATGCTGGGGGCCGACTGTCTGGTATTACTCTCCGATGTGGACGGACTTTATACCGGCGTTCCCGGACCCGGCAGTTCGGCCCGGCACCTGCCCCGCGTCAAGTCCATCACCCCGAGAATCGAAGCCATGGCCGGAGGCTCCACCAGCGAAACCGCCCGCGGTGGCATGATCACAAAAATTGAGGCGGCAAAAATTGCCACCCAGGCAGGCACGGCAATGATTATCGCCAAAGGCACGGGTGACAACCCCCTTGGTGCACTGGAAGGAGGCGCGCGCCACACTTTTTTTGTCGCCAGACAAAGCCCCGCCGCCGCCCGCAAGCGCTGGATTCTGGGAACCCTTGAGGTAGCCGGAACCATCCATGTCGATGCCGGAGCGGCAAAAGCCCTGCTCAACGGCAAAAGCCTTTTGCCCATTGGGGTCACCAAAGTCTCCGGGGAGTTTTCCCGGGGCGACGCGGTCTCGGTCAAGGGGCCGGATAATGAAGAGATCGCCCGCGGCCTTGCCGGTATGAACCACGAGGACGCCAATCTGGCCAAAGGCAAAAAGGGTGCGATCATCACTGAAATGTTTGGCCATATGAACCGTACCGAACTGGTCCATGCCGACAATCTGGTGCTGGTGAGCGCCAGCGAAGAACGATAATGAGCAATTGGGAGGCAACAATGAGCGACAAACAGGACATCGCCGGGCTGATGCAGGCCATGGGCAAAAAAGCGGCCGCTGCCGCCCGTGTTCTGGCCAGCGCATCAACATCGGCAAAGCGCAGCGCACTGCTCGCCACCGCCGATTGCATTGACGCCAGATCCGAAGAAATCCTGTCCGCCAACGCAAAGGATATGGACAAGGCCAGGGAACGGGGAATGAGCGCCTCTTTCCTCGACCGGCTCGAACTCACCCCCCGGCGCATCAAGTCCATGGCCAGCGATATGCGTAAAGTTGCGGCTCTCGATGATCCCGTCGGGGTAACAACTGCCGAATGGGACGTGCCCTCGGGCCTGCACATCCGTCGGGTGCGCACCCCCTTGGGGGTCATTGGTATAATCTTTGAAAGCCGTCCCAACGTCACCGCCGACGCCGGCGCCCTGTGCCTGATGTCGGGAAACGCGGCCATTCTGCGCGGCGGCTCGGACAGTTTTTTGTCATCCACAGCCATTCACGACTGTTTCCTTGAAGGTCTGAAAACTGCTGACTTACCCAGGGACGCCATCCAGCT
>DROE01000081.1 GCA_011322005.1 Devosia sp. | reverse complement strand
TCAAGCGATGCGGTCTCCATCATGACCCTGCACTCGGCCAAGGGGCTGGAGTTCAACCGGGTGTTTCTGCCCGGCTGGGAGGAGGGCCTGTTCCCCCACCAGCGCTCCCTTGATGAATCGGGCCGCGACGGCCTCGAGGAAGAGCGCCGCCTCGCCTATGTCGGCATCACCCGCGCCCGCAAGAATATCCACATCACCGTGGCCCAGAACCGGCGCATCCACGGGCTGTGGCAGAGCGCCCTGCCTTCGCGCTTTCTGGATGAACTGCCCCCGGACGTGGTTGAAGTCACCGATACCGGTTCGTCCTACGGGGGTTATAATTACGGGGGGCAGGCCACCGCCTCCCGGTTCGACAAATCCGCCCCCTTCGCTGCCTCGTACGAAACCCCGGGCTGGAAACGGGCCCGCGCCCAACAGGCTGCCCGCACCTCACCGGGACCCAAAACCATCGAGGGAAACCTTGTTGCCCGCTCCTCCGACAGCGGCGCTCCTTCACGCTTCTCGGTTGGCTCCAAAGTCCTGCACCTGAAATTCGGGGACGGCGAAGTGCTGGCGGTCGAGGGCAATAAACTGACGATTATGTTTGAAACGGTGGGACGCAAGAAGGTGCTGGAAAGCTTTGTGAAGGGGGGGTGAGTCACCGAAACCAGCAAATGGTTAACGACAATTTACTTTTCGGTCTATGTCATTCATGATCCCAACGCTGCCAACTTTTCTGTCGCTTCATACTCACAGTGCCATAGATACGGCACGCATAACAATGCGTCACCCTCGGGCCTGACCCGAGGGTCCGCACCAAAACCCCTCATGGTGAGCCTGTCGAACCACGAGGGGTTTGCACCATGTGTCGCCATCCTTCGCCAAGCTCAGGATGAGGACAGAGAACAATTTAGAATGAGGCGCAAGATATGAGGATCAGGGCTCCCCGCTCGCATCCCCTTCACCGGCGGTTAGATCCAGCGGTTCGGCCGCCATGGCCTGACACAAAACCGGGATAGCGCTGTAGATGGTGGATTGCTGGGGCGTGAGGTCCTCGACCCGGGTAACGCCAAGCAGGTCGTTTTCGTCCATAATGTCAGCAGCGCACGAGCAATAATCATCGGCCCTTATCTGGTCGGCGACGGGATCGTCGCTCTCCCCTTGCGAGCTTTTGTAGAACTGCACACAGGAGCCATAAAACACCGCTCGCTGCTCGGCCCGCGTCTGGGCCACCGGCGCAATCGCCGTCTGCCCCGGTTGCAGCCAGTTGGCCAGCGGCACCAGAACCGAAAGCATGATGGGCTGGTGCACCAGATAGATGACCAGGCTCCAGCGCCCGGCAAGCACCAGACCCCTATAGGTCCGCCCGGTGTGCTTGAGCCGCTCCAGCCTCTCGCTCCATCCGGCAAGCAGAATAATGCGCATCACCGCAATCCCGGCCAGCGTATAGCCAAAGCCGGGGAAAATGGGCTGCAAATCCTGCGTATAGGGCGGAGCAGTCCAGAACCCGATCCACGACAGGGCACGGGCGTTGAACATCTCATTCTGCCAGATGAAGGGCACGGACATGAAAATAATGGCAACACCGATTACCAGCCACAGGGGCGCGCGCAAAAACGGCACCGCCATCAGCGAAAACAGCGCGATGGCGTGCAGAATACCGAAATAAACAAAGCCCTCCTGAAAGGCGATATAGGTGCCGATGGAGACGAACAGCGCCGCTGCCGCGATAATGGAAAAGCGTTTCCAGAAGGCAGGCCAGCGCATGCCGGCCCCGTGGGCCAGCACCAGCGACACCCCGGTCAGCGACAGGAACGTAACCTGCAACACCCGGGCCAGCCACAGCCAGATGACATCAAGGGTGGCATCGGGTCCGGTAAATTGCAGAAACCGCAAATCCCAGACAAAATGGTAGATAACCACCCCGATGATGGCTAGGCCGCGCACCACATCAATAATCAGGTAGCGTGGCCTTGGCTGGCTCAGTGTGCCGGGCTGCGCATAAACCATAATTTGATCAAACCAATTCTCAAAACTGCCGCCATCCCCTAGTCTCTAGCTCTGTTCGCAGCAAAGTGCCAACAGGTGAGGCACAGGATTGCCGGAAGGTAACGCAACAGTGAACAATCCAAGCGCAAACACCCCCCTGACCCGCGAACAGGCCTTTGCCCTGGTCGATGCGGTGAGCGCAAACGAAGGTCTTGCTCTCAGCGCCAGCGCCTTTGAGGATGAAAACGGCGAATGGGTTTTCGAGGCGACATGTTCTGAACAACCCGACCTTGATAAATTCTCTCAGCTTGCCGTTGCAACCCTTGGTGGCAACGTAAAATTTTCCGCTGAAAAGATCGACCCAGACATCGACTGGGTAGCCAGATCGCTTGAAGGCCTGCCCCCGGTGGCGGCGGGCTGTTTTTTTATCCACGCGGGCCACAATAAAAATGAACTCCCCCCCGGCCTTACCCCAATCCATATCGAGGCGGGCGAAGCCTTTGGCACCGGCCACCACGAAACGACCACCGGTTGTCTGCTGGCAATTTATCAGACGCTGCGCAAAAAAACGCCCAGGCGTTCAATCGACGTGGGTACGGGAAGTGGTGTTCTGGCCATAGCTCTGGCCAAACAGCTGAAAAGGAAAATCATCGCTTCCGACATCGACCCCAAAGCGGTGAGAACCGCCAGGGCAAACGTCAGATTGAACAAGGTGAAGAAACTGGTCAAAGTGGTTGAAGCGGCCGGGCTGGACAGTGCCAAAATCAGGGCCAGGGGCCCTTACGACCTGATCATAGCCAACATTCTGGCCGGGCCGCTGGCCGGACTGGCCCCCGCTATCAGCGCCAACGTTAACAAGGGTGCCAGCGTCATCCTTTCGGGCATCCTGAACGAGCAAGCGCCACAGGTCATAAAGGCCTATGGCGCTCGAAATTTTACCCTGGTCCAGCGCATCATCCTCAAACAATGGACAACGCTGATTCTGGAAAAGGACTAGTCGCGGTCAGCGCGCTCATAGAGCTCGCGGTACATTTCGATTTCGAGCTTGGCGCGGCGGGTCCGCGATTCAATTACCGCGTCATAGGCCCGCTGAAAAATGTTTCTGTGCTTGTTCATGGCCGGTTTCCTTTCGCCTGATGTGCCTTGCATATAGTCTTTGCCGGCCAGGGGTGTTAGCCCTGCAAATGCACACCCGATATGCTCCCCCCGCATAGCCGGTAAACAGATCAATAACATTAGGTCACGGACCCATGGCCCGCACGTTTGAAAAAACCATATTTCAGTCTTTTGAAGAGGTCACCGACCCCTCAAATGTGGCCCCGCGCATCGCCGCTTTGCGCGAAAAACTGGCTGAAAAAAATCTGGATGCTTTCCTCATTCCGCGCACCGATGCCCACCGGGGTGAAAGCCTGCCCGATGCCGAGCAGAGGCTGGCCTATGTCACCGGCTTTACCGGCTCGGCGGGGTTAGCAATTGTTGGAAAGGAAAAAGCCGCCCTGTTCGTGGATGGCCGCTATACACTTCAGGCCCCGGAACAGACCAACACAGACCTGGTTGAAATCCGGCAGCTCCCCGAAGCCAGGCTCTCCGACTGGATTAAAAAAAACCTTTCCAAAGGCGCGCGTGTCGGGTTTGACCCCTGGCTGCATACGCCTGACGAAATACGAGACCTGACAAAAAAACTCGGGGGCCATGCCAGGCTGGTTCCGGGCGACAATCTGGTTGATATGATCTGGGTTGACCGCCCCCTCCCCCCAAAAGGAAAGGTTGAACTTCTGGGCACCAACCGCGCCGGTGTCCCGGCAAAAGACAAGC
>DROE01000080.1 GCA_011322005.1 Devosia sp. | reverse complement strand
TCTGGTTTGTCTTCAACGACGCGGTGAAAATGCTCGTGCTGCGCTACTACCGCAAACACCGGGACAACGTCATGATCTGAGCGCCATTGGCAGGCGCTCAATAAGGCGGCTCGAATTTCCCGGCAATGTATTGAAGCACGATATTGTTTGAAATGATGGCGGCATCCCGGTTGATGTAGGGGCGTTGCTGCTGGATTTCCTGCCAGCTTGCCGAGGCCTGGAATTCCTGAATCCGGCGTTTTTCCGCCTCACTCAGTACCGGTTTGCGCGCCTGCTTTCCGGCGGCATAAAGCGCCATCGATTTCTGCCCCAACTCCGAGGCAAAAAACCGGTTGACCTGTTGCAGGGTCTCCCTGGACAGATTCTTGTAAACCGGCGCGTACAAGGCCACGACGTTTCTGGGATTGGAAAAAGCCTCCAGCAAGCTTCTCTCCTGCCCGCGGCTGATCTTCGTGCCGGCCTTGCGCAGCTCATCGATACGATACTTCAATACCCGCTGGACGAAAATATCGGCCCGCATCAGGCGCATGTACTCGACTACCAGACCCAGATCCGCGGCCGATTTTGCCTGAACGCCTTTTCCGAGAAGATCGTTCTGCAACAGGAAATCCGCAATGATTTCCGCGCGCTTTCTGTTGCCCCCGGGACTCATGTGCAGAACATCCATGAAATATTCCGGCTTGTCACTCATCTGACCCCGGATATCGATCAGATCCACCGCCATGTTCCCGGAAACCTCCCTGATGATGCGAGTATGTTCCTGCATGGCTTTTTGCCAGACGGCGTTGTTGTCCGGCAGCGGATGATTTTGGAAATCGGTCGCCTGCGTTATCAGCACGGGAATCGCCCCGTGGGTTCTCGCAATACCAATCAGGGTCATCAGGTTGCGCCTGAAGGCCTGCCCTGAAGAACGCCTGAAATTTTCTCCCGGATCGCCGCTCATGCTTTTCCATGCCACCGAGTGAATATGCGGCTTGATTGCGGGATGACCCAGTTTTTCCGCTATCCTGTCCAGCAATCGGCTGTGGCGCCAGAAAGGGAGTTGGGGGTATTCCCAGACCTTTTGCGCATGGGAATAATCGGTTTGGAAATCCGAGAACATCAAGCGCGTCCAGGCATCATTGAAACCCGTATAGAGCAGCACGATCGCGGGCTGCAGATGAACCACTCTTCCCGCCAGCAGGGAAATGATGTTCGGCGTCGCATACCCGCCCAGCCCGGCATTGATGACATTGATTTTCTTGTCGCCGCGCGTGGACTTGCGCAGAATCTCCTCCAGCTGGAAAGGATAGCTTTCATGCGTGTATACCCGCGTGCCATAAGTGCTCGATCCGCCCAGGGCCACGATGTTAATCGTGTTCTCATCCGCCCGGTAGAATACGTTCTTGTCCGCCCGGTAGCCCTGCGCGTTATGGTTGCTGTTGTCCGGATTGGCCACATAGGCCGAGAAGGGATGTGGCTCGAAGATCGCCTCCGGATTCGTCGTAACCTCGGGCGCTGCACTCTCCGGACCGGCAAGGTTATCGTACAAGCGCACACCCGCTTCGGCCAGAACGAAAAGCACCAGCCAGATGATACCCGTGAAAACAAGATTCTTTTTCATACCCGCAAAGCCGTCAATGAAAGTTTTCATGATTGGTTATTGTCTTGCCGGCAAGCGCTGCCGATATTTACCTTGTGGTATTCATTGATCGTGGTATCCGCGTCTCCACTGCGATACCCGGCAAGCTCTCGCCAATGGCGGTCATGGCGCCGGCCACCGCGATTTTCACCAAACGAGGCAGTTTCAGCACGAAGGCCGGTTCTTCCAGTGGAGGCAATCCGCTCACTCACTTACCTCGTCTGGCCGAAGAAAATAACATCAAGGAAGCTCTGATTAATTCCGTCGTTCGTGGTGAGCCTGTCGAACCATGAACGCTAAGCATTGTAAAATCATAATGTTATATGGTTCACCCTTCGACAAGCTCAGGGTGAACGGAATTAATCAGAGTTTCCTCAAATTGAAGCTCATGGCAGTGCTGACTCTCGTCTAGCAACACGCAAGAATCCGTGAATAATCCTGCATATTCAAATGGATCCGACACATTTCACACCCGATTTTGGCCTGCCGAAAAGCAGAGAGGCCGCATATAGCGGCCTCGCATTTTGTGCTCTAACAGCTTGTTAGCGGCTGGAGCACATATCCCAATGATGTATGTACCATAATATTGTAAGCTAAGATTCAAATTTGTCAAAGGAGAGATGATTATGCTGCCCGCCATGCGTTATCGACTTGGTCTTGATCTTGGCTCGTCCTCCATAGGCTGGTGCATGGTTCGCCTGAATCACAGCAACCAGCCTTGTGCCATCATCCGTATGGGGGTACGAATCTTCCCCGATGGCCGTAATCCTAAAGATGGCAGCTCGCTGGCGGTCACGCGGCGGATGGCGCGCCAGGCCCGGCGTCGGCGTGACCGCCTGCTGAAACGCAAGACCCAATTATTGACCGCATTGGTCAGGCTGGGTTTTTTCCCCAAGGATGCCGGAGAACGCAAGGCTCTGGCGCAGCTCGACCCTTACGTTCTGCGGCGCAAGGGATTATACGAGCCGCTGTCTCCCGCCGAATTTGCCCGCGCCCTGTTCCATATCAACCAGCGCCGCGGCTTCAAGAGCAATCGCAAGACCGACGCCAAAGACAAGGAACGCAGTTTAATGAAAAAGGCTATCAATGAACTACGGGAACGCCTCAGACAGGAAGACTGCAAGACCGTGGGCGAATGGCTGGCGCGGCGGCACGAACAAGGGTTGAGCGTGCGGGCACGCCTGCGGGGGCGAACCGCAAAGGACAAGGCCTACGACTTCTACATCGATCGCTCTCTGATCGAACAGGAGTTCGATACCCTGTGGGAGATACAGCAGGGCTTTAATCCCGATATTTTCACCGACCAGGCAAGGGATGAGTTGCGGGACATCCTTCTCTTTCAACGCCCCCTCAAGCCGGTCAAACCCGGGCGTTGCACCTTAATACCCGAAGATGAACGGGCACCGCTGGCCCTGCCAAGCACCCAGCGATTTCGCATATACCAGGAACTGAATAATCTTCGTCTGATCAATCCGGACATGTCCGAGCGTCCGCTGTCACTGGATGAACGAGATAAACTTGCCGATCTGCTGGAAAAAGGCAACCTGACCTTTGGCAAAATCCGCCGTACACTCAACCTCGATTCCACCACCGGCTTCAATCTGGAAGACGAAAAACGTGATCGTCTCAAAGGAAATGCCACCAGTCTGGTACTGCGAAAAGCAGCCTGCTTTGGTGAAGCATGGGATAGATTCGACCCGGCATGGCAGGACGCCATTGTCGAAAAACTGCTCAACGAGCCTAGCGAATCGGTGCTCATGCACTGGCTAACAGAAAATACTGAAATTAACTCGGAACAAGCGGAAACCCTGGCCAATATCAGCCTGCCCGAAGGTTATGGAATGCTGGGCCGGCAGGCCCTGGCACGCATCCTGCCGGAACTGCGCAAGGCTGTGGTCACCTACGACAAGGCTGTAACCAATGCCGGATTTGACAGTCACAGCGCCCTGTCCCATTTTCAGCAGACGGGCGAGATCATGGACCGCCTGCCCTATTACGGCGAACCACTCCAGCGCCATGTCGGCTTTGGTACCGGTGAACCCGATGACCCACCGGAAAAACGTTTTGGCAGAATCGCCAACCCAACCGTCCATATCGGGCTTAATGAACTTCGCAAGGTGATCAACGGGCTGATTGAAAAATACGGCCACCCCAGCGAAATCATTGTGGAAGTGGCGCGAGAACTGAAGCTGAGCCGCAGGCGAAAACAGGAAATCGAGAAAGAGCAAGCCGCCCGGCAAAAAAGAAACAAGGCACTGGTGAAAGAAGCCTGTGAAATTCTCGGCTACGAGCCAAATCATATCGACGGCGCCAAGCTGCGCGAACTGTCACAAAAAATGCAACTTTGGACAGAGCTCAATCCGAGAGACGTGGTTGAGCGGCGCTGCCCCTATACCGGCGAACAGATCAGCATTAACAAGCTGTTGTCGCCCGAAGTGGAAATCGAACACATTCTGCCCTTCTCCATGACGCTGGACAACAGCCTCAACAACAAAACGGTATGCCTGCGCCGCGCCAACCGGGAAAAAGGTAACCGCACGCCCTTTGATGCCTTCGGCAAACAAGCCGTGGAGGGCTATGACTACGATGGCATGTTGCAACGCGCCCGGCACATGCCCCGCGCCAAGGCGTGGCGTTTCGGCCCGGATGCCATGCAGCGCTGGCTGCGGGATGAACAGGACTTTCTCGCCCGCGCCCTCAATGATACCGCATACCTCTCCCGTATTGCTCACGAGTATCTTACCCTCGTCTGCCCACAAGTGCGCGTCATACCTGGCCGTATGACAGCCATGCTGCGTGGTAAATTCGGCCTTTCCACCCTGCTCGGCGATTCGCCCACAAAAAATCGCAATGACCACCGCCACCACGCCATCGATGCTGCCGTGATTGCGGTTACTGATCAGGGGCTATTACAACGCTTTGCCAAAGCCAGCGCCAATGCCCGGGAGAAACAACTGGACCGCCTGGTGGAAAACATGCCGCTGCCCTGGCCTGCTTACCAGGAACAAGTACAACGGGCCGTAAACACCATCCGCGTCAGTCATCGTCCCGACCATGGATATCAGGGCGCGCTGCATGAAGCCACTGCATGGGGTCTGCGAAAAGATGGCAAGGCAGTACGGCATGAAACGCCCGAAGGTGGCGGTTCCCGAAAAGCCAGGATCAAATCCGCCGATGCCATGATCCCCATCAGCAGCACCGGTGACCCGGAACGCCACGGAAAAGATGTTGATGGCAAGCCCAGAGCCTACAAGGCCTATCTCGGTGGCAGCAATTATTGCATCGAGATAATTACCAATGAAAAAGGCAAATGGCAAGGTGAGGTTGTTACCACCTATGAAGCCTATCAGATCATCAGAAAATATGGAGAAGATAAAGGGTGGAAGCGCCTGCGCAATCCAAAACAAAGCCAGAGTGGCAAACCTCTGGTCATGAGACTGATGAACGGGGACATGATTTCAATGGTGAATAATGATACACGGTGCCTGATGCGGGTATGCCAAATCAAGCGCTCCAAGAGTATCATTTTTGCACCTCACAACGAAGCCAATGTGGATGCAAGAAATCGGGACAAAACTGACCCATTCAGTTATATCTCCAAGACTCCCGGCAGTCTGCAAAAAAGCCGGGCCCGTTATGTTACCGTATCCCCTATTGGCAACATGAAGGTTTACCGCTAGGTACATAGCATCATGCTCGGGCGAATCGTGGAAGTGGCCAACGACAATCGGCACCTGTTCGTTTCACGCGGATTCATGGTTATTCGTGAGACAAATGGCAACGGAACTGAACTGGGACAAGTACCGTTGGATGACATTGCCGCCGTAGTGGCTAATGCCCACGGCCTGAGTTATACCAACAACCTGCTCGTGGCACTGGCAGATCGTGGCGTCCCCTTCGTGCTATGTGGTCCCAATCACAACCCTGCAGGAATGATCTGGCCCGTCGACGGCCACTCCACACAGTCAGGCCGATTTGACGCCCAACTTGCAACAAAAAAGCCCTTGCGCAAACGCCTGTGGTCTTCCATTGTCAAAAGCAAGCTGAACCAGCAGGCTGCCGCACTGGAGGCAGCCGGAGCACCCGTCACCCCCCTGACATCCCTGGTTGCAAAGGTACGTTCCGGTGACCCCGACAACATTGAGGCACAGGGAGCACGGCGCTACTGGCGACTGCTTTTCGGCGAAGACTTCCGGAGAAACCGGCAGGCTGGTGGAGTCAACGGGCTGCTCAACTATGGTTACACCGTGCTGCGTGCGGCAACTGCCCGCGCCATCATCGCCGCAGGGCTTCATCCAGGCATCGGCATCCATCACACGAACCAGGGTAACGCCATGCGGTTGGCCGATGACCTCATGGAACCCTACCGCCCCTTTATCGATCTGCTTGCCTGGCAACTCAGACGCCAGAACATGACAGAGGTAACCCCGGAAACCAAGCGCATCATGGTACGCGGACTCTACAACGATCTCATGACCAATGCAGGCGCTACCCCCATGCAGGTATCAGTGCAAAAACTGGCCACGTCACTGGCTCAAGTCTACCTTGGTGAACGGGAGCAGCTCGATCTGCCATTGCCAGGTTTGCCCATCGCCATGTCTACCGATCTGTCCGCAGATTGAAGACCATGCTGTCAGGATACCGAATCATGTGGATTGCCGTAATGTTCGATTTACCAGTCGTTAGCCGCGAAGAACGTAAAGCAGCCACAGCCTTCCGGTTATCCCTTCTGGATATGGGCTTTGAAATGTCACAGTTTTCCGTCTACATGCGTTTTTGCTCCAGCCAGGCCCAGGTAGAAACCTACTGCAAACGTATCGAATCGGCCTTGCCTGAAGGCGGCAACGTCAATATTCTCACCCTGACGGACAAACAATATGAACGTATCATTTCCTACCAGGGCCGCAGCCGACAGGACGCAAAAAAAGCACCAGAACAATTTGAACTATTCTGAATGTCTCGCGAAAAAATCACTCCGAAAAACAAAAAACCCCATGATATTCATGGGGTTGCGACAGATGGAGTTTACATCATTGGGATATGTGCACCAACCGGAACTACGGGCCTGGTCATGATACTGCCAACTGGAGTTTACATCATTGGGAT
>DROE01000079.1 GCA_011322005.1 Devosia sp. | reverse complement strand
TGCCGGGCTTGGTCTGGTGCTTTCAGTCGTTTCGGCCTGCACGACAGTTGAGGGCACCAACGCCTTTGTTGATGTGGGAACCTTTGAGCGCGAAGTGATGAGCGAAACGCTGCGTGGCCTTGGCGTCCTGGAGCGCGAGGAAAAGCCTGAAATCTCTTCTCCGCGCGCGCGTCTGGTCATGCCCAGTCAGAATACAAACCTGCCCGTGCCGACCGAAAGCAATATGAGCGCCTTGCCCGAGGACTCTGATACCGTTCAGATTGATATGAGCAGTTTGACCGAAGAGGACTTGCGCCGGCTTCGCAATGCCCGCGTTGTGGATTTGCGTTCTCTTTCGGGGCGTCCGCTGACTGAAGAGGAAACCCGCCAGCTCACCGCGCGAATGACAGGCACGACCGTTGCCCGTGATGGCCGGCGCCCGCTCTATCTTCCCCCCGATCGTTATTTCACCACCGTGAATAGTGTTGACCTTGTCTGTCTGGCGCCCAATGGCGATCTGGTTCCGCTTGACGATCCTGCCTGTCCGCCGGAAATTCGCGCGGCACTTCAGCCGGGCTAGGAACTGAGTGCCGCCTGTTCGTTTCCTGGCTGGACAGCGAAGCTCAAATTGGCCTGTTCCATCCTGGTAGAAAAGGTTTACAAGCACAGCTTGTAACCTCATCTCTTTGCGGGACCCAAAATGGCTGAGAACAATGTGGGCGCCCCGGCAGCCCCCCCAAGAACCGGCAGTCGTCTGGCCAAGGTGATAGCGCGCCATGGGCTGTGCTCGCGTCGACAGGCCGAAACCTGGATTATAGCGGGGCGGATTGCCGTGAATGGCAGAACCATCCGCACACCGGCGTTCAACGTTACCGATACCGACACCATATCTGTTGATGGCGCGCCGCTGGCGGAGAAACGCGGCACCCGCGTCTGGCTCTATCACAAACCCGCCGGACTGGTGGTCACTGAAAGCGACCCGGAGGGGCGAAAAACCATATTTCAGGACCTGGAGCTTAGGGGGCTGCCGCGTGTCCTCAGTGTGGGGCGGCTCGATATAAACACCGAAGGCCTGTTGCTACTGACCAATGACGGGGGCCTGAAACGTGTGCTCGAATTGCCCGCCACCGGCTGGCTGCGTCGCTATCGCGTGCGCGCTCACGGCCGCATCGAGCAGGCCGAGCTCGACAAGCTGAGGCGCGGCACAAGCGTTGAGGGGGTGCGTTATGGCCCCATTGAAGCAACGCTCGAACGGGTGCAGGGGGGCAATGTCTGGCTCCAGATTGCCCTCAAGGAGGGCAAGAACCGCGAGATCAAGAACGTGCTTTCCTCCCTTGGCCTGCAGGTAAACCGGCTGATCCGCACCAGCTTTGGCCCCTTTCAGTTGGGAGATATTCCTGTCGGTGGTCTCGATACGGTCAAGGCGTGCGTTTTACAGGATCAGCTTGGCAAGAAGCTGGCAAAGCTCGCCGGCGTGGATTTTGAAGCAGAGATGCCCGAACCGCTCGCCCCGGCGCGCAGCGGCATGCGCTCCCCCAACACCAGATTCAAACGCGGTCGGGCACCCGGCCCGGACAAAAGCGAAGCCGGTGCCAAAAGAGAAGAAAGCAAGCGCACCCCTGCGCCTCACGGACGCACCGGAGACAAGCGCTTCAGAGCCCGGAGGGGCGAAGAGCAAAGGGGTCGAAAAAGCCCGCCCCCTGAATCCGAGACCGAAAATCTGAAGCGCGTGCACTTTAGTGGCGGGCGCGGCGTTGAGATGTTCCAGCCCAGGGCAAAACGAAAAAAACACGATAGCCGCAAACCCGGTGGCCGGAGCAAGCGGGACGGTACTGCTTCCCGCGGGCGCACGGGAGACCGGGCCCGCCCGTCCGGTCGGCAAAAGTAGATGCGCATCATTGCCGGGCAGTTTCGCAACAAAAAACTGATCCCACCAGAGGATCAGTCCATCCGTCCGACCCCGGACCGGGTTCGCGAGTCCGTGTTCAATATTCTGGTCAGCCGCCTTGGCCCGGATTTTTCCGGCCACCGCGTGCTTGATCTGTTCGCAGGAACCGGTGCTCTGGGGATTGAAGCCCTTTCGCGCGGTGCCGATTATGCCATGTTCGTAGACAAAGGCGTTGAAGCACGGGCCAGTATTCGACAGAACATGGAGCATTTCGGCCTTGGCGGGCAAAGCAAGCTGCTGCGCCGGGATGCAACAATGCTTGGCCCAGTTGATAATTTCACCCCCTTCGATCTGGTATTCTGCGATCCTCCCTATGGCAAGGGTCTGGGAGAACAGGCACTCGCATCCGCCCGCGATGGAGGCTGGCTGGCCCCCGGTGCAACCATTGTGCTGGAGGAAAAGAGAGGTGTGGATGTCGCGCTGCCGGAGCAGTTCACGCTGCTCGACCAGCGAACCTATGGCCAAACCAGTGTGCATTTTGTTGAGTTTGGCAGCGCCTGATTCCACAATTGGGGAACAGCTTAACTGCGCCCGAACAGGCGTTCAATGTCGCTTAGTTTGAGTTCCACATAGGTGGGG
>DROE01000078.1 GCA_011322005.1 Devosia sp. | reverse complement strand
GATGGAAGCGGTAATTTCCTTGTAGAAGGGCGCATTGCCGATATTATATTCGACATTCTGGCTCCAGCCCTCAAATTCAAGGGCGTCCAGAATGGCGCGTTCATTATCCACGATCAGCTGGCACAGCCGTATCGCATCTTCCACCAGGACCGTCGCGCTGGGACCGTTCCCGGATTCCGTATCTTTGTTTGCGCCCGGTTTGACCTTGGCCAGAACCGGCTGCATTGACCCAAAAGCAAGGGCGCTCAATAGAACCAGACTAATAACACGCATTCGGATTCTCCCTTTTGCCGTTGACGTTCAGCCTCTCACCGCCGCGACGATTTTTTGTGCGGCATCATCAAGATCGCCGGCTGAAATCACATCCAGATCGCTTTCGTCGATAAGCCTTTTGCCCTCGGCCACCTTGGTGCCCTCAAGCCGAACGACCAGCGGCACGCTCAGGCCCACTTCCTTGACCGCCTGCAATACACCCTCGGCAATGACATCGCAGCGCATGATGCCACCAAAAATATTGACCAGAATGCCTTTGACGTTTGCATCGGAGGTAATGATCTTGAAGGCGGCGGTGACCTTTTCCACCGTGGCACCGCCCCCAACGTCCAGAAAGTTGGCCGGTTGCTCCCCGTAAAGCTTGATGATATCCATCGTCGCCATGGCCAGCCCCGCCCCGTTGACCATGCACCCGATGGTGCCATCAAGGGCGATATAGGCCAGGTCATGCTTGCCCGCCTCGATCTCTTTTTCGTCCTCTTCGCTCAGGTCGCGCAGCGCTTCGATCTCGGGATGGCGGAACAGAGCGTTGTTGTCAAAGGAGAGCTTGGCATCAAGCACCTGCAAACCGCCATTATCCAGAACGATCAGCGGATTGATCTCCAGAAGGCTCATGTCCTTCTCGACAAAGGCATTGTAAAGGATCGGGAACAGCTTCATGCCATCGGCGCGCGCCACTCCTTCAAGCTCAAGCGCATCACACAGCTTTGTTGCATCCGCTTCACTAACGCCGGTGTCGGGATGAATGCCTATCGTGTGGATTTTTTCCGGGGTTTCGGCCGCCACCCCTTCAATATCCATTCCCCCTTCGGTTGAGACGACAAAGCTCACCCGACCGGTTTCCCGATCCACCAGAATGGAGAGATAAAGCTCGCGGGCAATATTGGCTCCGTTTTCGATATAGAGCCGATTGACCTGTTTGCCCTCGGGGCCGGTCTGCTTGGTCACCAGCGTATTGCCCAGCATCTCCCCGGCATGGGAGACAACATCCTCAATGGACTTGGCCAGCCGCACACCGCCCTCAGCCTCTTCTCCCAGTTCCTTGAACCGCCCCTTGCCCCGCCCCCCGGCATGAATTTGGGTTTTGACCACATAAAGCGGACCGGGCAGACTTTGTGCCGCCGCCATGGCTTCGCTGGTCTTGAATATCGCCACGCCCTGTGCAACCGGCGCACCAAACTCCTTCAACAGTGCCTTGGCCTGATGTTCATGAATGTTCATTTGGTGCCCCTTGATATGTTTGTTCGCAATATTTTGGCTTCGGCTCCCGACCTTTTTAAGAAGCCAGCCGCGGTGCGATTTTCTTGCAATCCCCGATCAGCCTCTCAACCGAGCCCACCGACTTGTTGAACTGGTTTTGCTCGGTACGGTTCAGGGAAATTTCAACGATGCGCTCCACACCCCCGGCTCCAAGCACGCATGGCACGCCCACATAAACACCCTTCACTCCAAATTCACCCTTTAGAAAGGCAGCGCACGGCAGAACGCGTTTTTTGTCCTTGAGATAGCTCTCCGCCATGGCAATGGCAGCGGTTGCCGGAGCATAATAGGCCGAACCGGTTTTCAGCAGACCGACGATTTCCGCTCCCCCATCGCGGGTGCGCTGAACGATTTCCTCAAGGCGGCTTTTCTTGAGCCAGCCCATTTTCACCACATCGGTCAGTGGAATACCGGCAACCGTCGAATAGCGCGGCAGCGGCACCATCGTATCTCCGTGTCCGCCCATGACGAAGGCATTGACATCTTCAATGGAGACACCGAGTTCCTCGGCAATGAAATGACAAAAACGCGAACTGTCCAGAACCCCCGCCATTCCCACCACATGGGAGGTGGGAAGGCCCGAAAAGCGTTGCAGCGCCCACACCATGGCGTCCAGCGGATTGGTGATGCAGATGACAAAGGCCTCCGGCGCATATTTTGCAATCCCCGCCCCCACCTGCTCCATGACCTTGAGGTTGATTTCCAGCAGATCGTCCCGGCTCATCCCCGGTTTGCGCGGCACCCCGGCGGTAACGATTATCACGTCGGCCCCGGCAATTCCCTTATACTCCGAAGTACCCCACAGGTTGGCATCAAAACCGGTTTCGGGAGCCGATTGGGAAAGGTCCAACGCCTTGCCCTGCGGCACTCCGTCGGCAATATCAAAAAGCACCACATCGCCCAGGTCCTTGATCGCCGCCAGATGCGCCAGCGTCCCCCCGATCTGACCTGCACCGATCAGGGCAATTTTCTTGCGGGCCGAATTATCGCTGGGCATGAGAGAACCATCCTGTCACTTTGATTTGAAGACAGGCCAACTGTTACCGCCCCCGATTGCCCGGCGCAACCCGTCAACATCCCTATTGCGGGTGCCAAGGGAACTTCACTGGTTTTTGTCCGGTTTTTGTCCCGCAAGGCCCCAAAGATCGCGAAAAACCCAGCCTATGCGTCCATATTTCGCGGCGCCGAGAGATAGGCATCCGAGGCCATTTCCCTAAGCCGTGATTCGCAACGCCTGAACTCAAAGGCCGTGTCCCGGTCCCCAGACAAGGCCTCAAGCGGAGCTTCAAAGCTTGCAGCCAGCTTTACCCCGCGATCATAAAGCGTATCGACCAGAAGAATGAACCTCTTGGCGGCATTTGAATTATCCCGGCAGAATTGCGGGACATTATCAATCATCAGTGTGTGAAAGGCGTGGGCAACCGCCAGATAGTCCCGCGCCCCAAGCGGCTGTTCGCAAAGGTCGTCAAAGCTGAAACGGGCCGCACCCATGCTCTGGCGGGGTACTCTGATTTCCCGGCCAAGAGATTCGACCACACCGGGCTTGTCAGACTGACCGCCTCTCAGCTTGTGCCAGATCTGGTCCATCGCCTCTTTTGTTTCCGGCGGGGAGCCATATTGAAAAACCGGCTGGCTTGAGAGCTTGTCCCGCCGATAATCGGTGGTTGCAGCAAGTTCCATCACCTCACAGTGGGATTTGAGCTGGTCCAGAAACGGCAAGAACAACGCCCGGTTCAATCCGTCTTTATATAGCCCATCCGGGGGCACGTTCGAAGTCGCCACCACCACCATGCCGGCGGCAAAGAATTTTTCGAACAGGCGCCCGAGCAGCATGGCGTTTGTTATGTCGTTGACGTGAAATTCGTCAAAACACAAAAGCCTCACTTTTTTGATGATCGGTTTGACCACCTGGGCAATCGGATCTCCATCGTTCCTGATTTTGGAGGGTTTTGCGCGGACTTTGGCGACACTTTGGTGGATTTTGTCCATAAATTCGTGAAAATGTACCCGTCGCTTGCAAACAATGGGCGCAGTTTCAAAAAACAGGTCCATGAGCAGGGTTTTTCCCCCGCCAACCCCCCCCCACAGATAAAGACCCTTAGGCGCATTTCGGCGTCGCCGGAAGAACCCGGCCATACCGCCATTGCCTGAAGATTGACCCAGGCAATCCGAAATGATCTCCAGCCTTCCAAGCGCCGCGCGCTGCGCCCCGTCATCAAAAAGAGCTCCGCGCGTCACCAGCCCTTCATAGGTTGCAAGCAGACCGCTTGGTCCCGACTGATCCAGAGGCTGAGTATTTTGTCTGCCCACACCCGTTGGCCCCACTATGCGGCCCAAGGAAGACCTATCCCGCCATCGAGATGCCCTGGCCACCCGCAAGCGTACCAATAAACCGGTTACCAGATTGCAAAAGCGCCCCGATCAACTGCCCGCTCTCATTGAAAAACTGCACCTGTGTGCCCGCCAGTTTCCACGATGCCAGCCCCGCAAGAGTTGAAATGGAGCAACTCGGCGCCGAAGCACGCTGGCGATCAGTGCCTGACTTCAATGTCTGGGTCAGATTGACCCGGCATTGGTCGGCTCCAGCTATCACGGTCCACGTCCCCAGAAGTTTCTGTGTGCTAAGCCCTCCGCTCAAATCACGGGACTGTGCATTTGCCGGTACACCCGTGGACCCGACCGAAACAATCGAGCCATCCGGGTTGGTCGCTGCAATCTGCGCCGGTGAACCATCGGGCATCAACAAGGGATCCTGAGAAACCTGCCCATCAACGGGAAACCCAAACTGGGTGGCGCCACTGGTGCCATCCGCCCCCTGCAACAAAGGATCGCCGGAAGGGTTGGCCCCGGTCAGAGGAGGCAGTTCTGAACTTTGCACATCGGAATTGGCCACCGGAGCCAATTGTTCGGGCGGAGAGGAAAACCGGCGCGAACTTGAAAAGGGCGAAGAACTCGCGCAAGCAGCCAGCGCGCCGAAGAGCAGCACCGACCCCGACAGCTTGAGGACCCGTGAGATGACGGACAACCTGAGTTCTCTGTTATTCATGGTGTACTCGATTCTTTTCCCGTTTCCCGGGTCGGAGCCCCAGCACGACCGGACGGGCAATAGATAAAGTCTTTATCAAATGTCAAAGACCCCAGCATTGTGGCCCCTTTGCGACAAGTCAGAGCTATGTCCAAGAAATTTGGCCTTCAGCGCGTCATTTCCTCGAGCAGGGCCTGAGCGAGTAGTCTGGCATCCTGCGCCTCTTCCGAAGGCACCTGCACACCAAGGCCCTTGGGCGGCGTAACACCAGGCATGCCCGGCAGGCCCGAAATCCCTTCCTCAAGCGGATGAAAGCCATGGGCCTTCAGCGCCACTACGATGACCCGCAAGATATTGCTATCCCGGTGGGTCAGAATTGTTTCAAAATTCGCCATAGCCTGCCCTAGGTCACGAACTCATAAACAGGGCCAAACATGCGCTTGCAACCGCAAGAATATGCAAGGAAAAGGGCGAAAAGCGTGTACACACACCCTTGAGACCTTTTCCGCACGCCGGATTGAAGCGGTTTCAGCGTCCCTGGTCTGGTCGCGTTTTCGAACCGGAAAACCGGTGCCCGCTTTTCCTGGAAACGCCTGCAGGATATGGCCAGTTTGCCCCCCTGATGCGTTGCAGGCATCTGAAAACCAGCCTGCCGGCGCGAGGCGCAATATCAGGGTTTCCCGCATGCTTGCGCCTGTTATGCGAACAAATTGGCTCATACCATTGTAATCCTGTTTATGAGTCCGTGACCTAGTCCATCCGGTGCCGATGCGCAAAAACAAATTTCTCAAACCGATAGCGAGTCGAAGGCCTCCAGTGCCTCGGCTCCGTAAATCATTGAAGGCCCGCCTCCCATATAGACCGCAACACCTATGGTTTCGATTACCTCTTGACGGGTGGCTCCCTGATCGAATGCCGCCTTGGCATGATAGGCCAGACACCCGTCGCATCGGGCCGCTATGCCGATGGCAAGAGCAATCAGTTCCTTGGTTTTTGCATCCAGTTCACCCGGCTCGGTGGCATTTTGCGCAAGGGCACGAAAACTGTTCATTACCCGGGGTGAGTCCCCGGCAAGTTCGCTCATGCGCAGTTTCAGTCTGGTGAGAATTCCAAACCAGTCCTTGCTTGCCATTCACCCTCTCCTCTTTTTGGCTTCCAATTGCGCCAAGTTTGCTGGTCCACCGCCAGACGAACATGACAAGTGTCACCAAAAAACCAAAGAAACCACAAATGCCCACCAGCCCCGGTCGGCTAAACCCGCCGCTCAAGCATCAGTTTTTTGGTCTCGGCAATGACTTTTGCCGGATTGAGTCCTTTGGGACAAGTATTGGAACAGTTCAATATCGTATGACACCGATAGAGTCGAAACGGATCTTCCAGATTGTCGAGACGCTCACCCTGCGCTTCATCGCGGCTGTCGATCAACCAGCGATAAGCCTGCAGCAGAACCGCCGGTCCCAGATAGCGCTCCCCATTCCACCAATAGCTGGGACACGAGGTGGAGCAACAGGCGCACAATATACACTCATAAAGCCCGTCAAGTCTGCTTCGTTCATCGCGGGACTGGAGCCACTCCTTGCTTGGCTCGGGGCTTTTGGTTTTCAGCCAAGGCTCTATCGAGCGATGCTGAGCATAAAAATTCGTCAGGTCCGCCACCAGGTCCTTGACCACCGGCAGGTGGGGCAGGGGGTAGACCTTGATCGGAGCGGAAATTTCGTCAGCACTTTTCGTGCAGGCCAGCGTATTCAGCCCGTCCACATTCATGGCACACGACCCGCACACACCCTCCCGGCATGAGCGCCTGAGCGTGAGTGTGGGATCAATCCTGTTTTTGATCCACAACAAACCGTCAAGCACCATGGGCCCGCAATCAGAGCGGTCCACATAATAGGTGTCGATGCGCGGATTGTCAGCACTGTCCGGATCATAGCGGTAAATCCGGTACTCGTGCACCTCTTTCCCCTCTGGCCGGGGCCAGACTTTGCCGGCTTTGGGCCGCGACTTTTTGGGAAGCCTGAGTTCAACCATCAGAATTATCCGCAATCGGTTTGTTGCACGCTTGTAGTGGTCTTTCCGGCGCAACACCAAACCGGTTCGGTCTGGATTGTCCGCCGCGCCGGAGTTTTAGCGTCAACTTGGACGCCTAAATCAATACCGCCGGCTATTTGCCAAGGGCACAGGCAGTACCCGCCGCCCACATAAACCCGTGGACTTTGGCAATATCGGCAAGGTCCAGGCCATTGTCCCGGGCCACGGAAACCGCGTTGACTTCACCATCGCCGTGAGCAGCGACAAGAGCGGCCTGCCCCTCGGTGAGTTGCTCGCCCGCTTTCTGGACAACGCAGTCCCGAATATTGCCCGCATAGGCTGCGCCCGAGGCGGCAAAGCTCATACCCACGGCAACGATGCCTGCAACTATGATTTTCTTCATTTTCCTTCTCCCTTTATTTTAACTGTCGTCAGGCGACAGTCCTCTCTCCGGCGCGGCTGAATTTGGGTAAACAAAGTTCAGCCCGGCCCGAAATTTTATCTACCGCACTCACTTTCGCACCTGCAAGCCCCTCGAGCAAGGTCCCCGCACCCGCCAATTGACCGGCAAATTCCAGGACGCCAGGTTGGCTTTTGTTCATTCTCAGTCTCTACTTTTATCCCAGCGCAGGGGGATAACCGTCAATAAACCCTTTTCTTGGGGGCAATTTTGGCCGGGTCGATGCCGCCATCCCTGTGCGGCGTCATCGGGTTCACATGCACCGGCCGGTAACTCAGCGTAACATCGCCCTTCTCGTTCAGTATCGCCAGAGTGTGCTTGCGCCAGTTCTTGTCGTCCCGGTCGACAAAATCCTCGCGCGCATGTGCTCCCCGGCTCTCGTGGCGCGCTTCGGCTGAAACGACAGTGGCCATGGCATTGGCCATCAGGTTCTCAAGCTCCAGCGCTTCCACCAGATCGGAATTCCATATCATCGAGCGGTCACTCACCCCGATTTGAGACATATCCCCCCAGATCTGTTTCATGCGGCTGACCCCGCTTTGCAGGGTTTCAGCGGTACGGAACACCGCTGCATCCTCCTGCATGGCGTGTTGCATCCGGTCGCGCAGCATAGCGGTGGACATGGCACCATCAGCGTGGCGCATCTTGTCAAAGCGGGCAACTATTCTGTCCGATGCTTCCGTGTTGGCCGCAGGGATTTCTTTGTCACGGTCTATGACCTTGCCCGCCCGGATGGCCGCTGCCCGCCCGAACACCACAAGGTCAATCAGCGAGTTCGAGCCCAGCCGGTTGGCCCCGTGCACCGAAGCACACCCCGCCTCCCCCACCGCCATCAGCCCCGGCACCACCCGGTCGGGGTCCTCTGCGCTGGGGTTAAGCGCCTCACCATGAAAGTTGGTGGGAATACCACCCATATTGTAATGGGCCGTGGGGATGACGGGGATGGGCTCGCGCGTGAGGTCGACCCCGGCAAAAACTTTTGCGCTCTCAGAAATTCCGGGCAGTCGCTCGGCCAGAACCGCGGGGTCCAGATGGTCCAGATTGAGATAGATATGGTCCTTCCTGGGACCCACGCCACGCCCTTCGCGGATTTCCAGCGTCATGCAGCGGCTCACAACATCGCGCGAGGCCAGGTCCTTGGCGTTGGGCGCATAACGTTCCATGAAACGCTCGCCCTCCGAATTGGTGAGATAGCCCCCCTCCCCGCGCGCGCCCTCGGTGATAAGCACTCCGGCCCCGTAAACGCCGGTGGGGTGGAATTGCACAAACTCCATATCCTGCAAAGGCAGGCCCGCCCGGGCCACCATACCATTGCCGTCACCGGTGCAGGTATGGGCCGAAGTGGCTGAAAAATAGGTGCGCCCATAACCCCCGGTGGCCAGCACCACCATTTTCGCCCGGAACCGATGCAGGGTGCCGTCGTCAAGCTTCCAGGCCAGGATGCCCTCGCAAGCTCCATCCTCGCTCATCAACAGGTCGATGGCAAAATACTCGATAAAAAACTCGGCCTTGTGACGCAGCGATTGCCCGTAAAGCGTGTGTAAAATGGCGTGGCCCGTGCGGTCAGCGGCGGCACAGGTGCGCTGCACCGGCGGCCCGCCGCCAAAATTCTGCATATGCCCGCCAAAGGGACGCTGATAGATTTTGCCCTCTTCAGTGCGCGAAAAGGGTACTCCGTAGTGTTCCAGTTCGTAAACCGCTTCGGGGGCCTCACGCGCCAGATATTCCATGGCGTCATTGTCCCCCAGCCAGTCCGAACCCTTGATGGTGTCATACATATGCCACTGCCAGTTGTCCTCACCCATATTGGAGAGCGAGGCTGCAATGCCCCCCTGGGCGGCAACAGTGTGGCTGCGTGTGGGAAACACCTTGGTCACACAGGCGGTCTTAAGCCCCTGCTCGGCCATGCCAAGGGTTGCCCTCAGCCCGGCTCCTCCGGCCCCCACGACAACAACATCAAACGCGTGATCGACAATCTCGTAAGGTCCGGCACTCAATGTCTTAACCCCTGAAAATCAGCATGAGCACTGATATTATGCCCAGCCCGGCAATGGCCACAGCAAGAAAAATATTGCCGATAATCAGAACCAGCTTGGTACCCGGGGCGTGAACATAGTCCTCGATCACCACCTGCATGCCCAGTTTCATATGCCAGGCAAAAGAAACAAGCGTCAGCACCAAAAGCCCCGAAACGGCCGGATTGGCCAGCACATCAACCATTTGAGCCCGTTCCACTCCGGCCAGTCGCGTGACCAGCCACACCGCAAAGAGGGTCAGGGGCACATTGGCAAGGGCCGTAAGCCGCTGGTGCCAGAAGTGGCTGGTACCCTCGTGAGCCGAACCCTTGCCGGTGACTTTTGCAAAAGGGGTACGCATGTCCATGTTGTTTTCCCTCACATCCACACCAGGGTCAGCCAGGTCAGACCGGTCAGCACCAGCCCCCCGACAAGGGTGAACCAGGTAAGAGCAATGCGCGCCTCCGGCTCCAGCCCTTTGCCGGTGTCCCAGACAAAGTGCCGGATACCCCCCAGCATGTGGTGGAACAGGGCCCAGGTGAACCCGAGCAGAACCAGCTGCCCCAGCCAATGACCAAGCACGGCGTTTACGACATCAAGCTGGTCTGGGCCGAGCGCCGCCGCGACCAGCCACCAGGTGACAACAACCATGCCCAGATAAAGCCCAACTCCGGTGATGCGGTGGATAATCGACATCGCCATGGTCAGGGAGGGTTTGTAGACCTGCAAATGCGGAGAAAGCGGACGGTGGGGTTTGGACATGCCGGAGCCTTTGCTTGTTGTCCATCGGCTCTGTGGACTGCCTGCTGGACAAATGGGCGCTTGACCATGTGTTAAACCCCGCAACGGGATTCGTCAAAGGTCGGGTACCCCTATTCGTAATCCACCAGTTTTTTCTCCGGATCATAGGGCTGGTCGCTGACCTCCTTTGTCACTGCTTGCGCGCAGCGCGGAGCCGCCCAGCCGCTATAGGAATATTGGGGGTCTCCATAAAGCTCCCAGCCTTCGCTCAGGGCTTTTGTCACCTTGTGACAAAATGCGCTGTCATCCTTGCCCGTCAAAAGCCTGTAAATGCGCATTGCCTAGTCCCCCTGCTGCTTGCGGCCAAGATATTGCTTGAAAAAATCCGCGGTAACCCGCACTTTTTGCGCCAGAAACCTGCGGCTCGGATAGACCAGCCACACCCCGGGGTTGAAACCGGTTGGCGTAACCAGATGATAGGGAAACACATCGGCCAGCTCCCCGCTTGCAAGCTGGTCCTTTATCAGCCAGTCCACCAGCAGGGCCGGACCGAGCCCCGAAACCGCCGCATCCCTCAGCGCCACCGCGTTGGAAATGACTATATCCCCATCCACCGGCACCAGTTCCTCGGTGCGCTCCGTGACATCACCAAGAGTGCTGGCAAAGCGCCATCTGGTGGAAAATCCAGGCAGCGGTTGCAGCAGGCAGCGGTGCCGGCCAAGGTCCTGGGGGCGGCGCAGCGGCGCACAATCCTTGAGATAGGAGGGACTGGCGCACACCCGGTATCTTGTATCAAGCAGGCGCGCCGATATGTAATCCGCCTCCGGGCGCTGTCCAAGCCGGATGGCCAGATCGATGCGCTCGGCCACCAGATCAAGGTTTGCATCGGTTAAAAGAAGCTCGATGGAGATTTTGGGAAACAGTTCGCGAAAGCGCGGCAGCAGGGGCACCACGCATTGCTGACCCAGGGACACCGAAGTGGTGAGCCTCAGATTGCCCTGCGGTTCGCTGGACATGGCCCGGGCTTCATCCTGCGCCATCGCCAGCCCCTCGATGAGGGGCGCCGCCCGGTCCAGAAACACCCGGCCCGCCTCGGTAAGACTGACCCGGCGCGTGGTGCGTTGAAACAGGCGCACACCCAGCTTGCCCTCAAGCGCCGAAATCGCCCGCGATACCGACGAAGCGTCTTTTTCATGAAGGCGGGCAACTTCGGCAAAACTGCCCCGGCGCGCGACTTCTACGAATAACTCAAGAGATTCAATCTGCATTATTGCACCTCTTGCATGAATTTTGGCCCGAACTGTGTCCGCAATGACGCAAGGCACCACAAATGGATCACCCCTCTCCCCAATCTCTCCCAGAAGGCGAGAATGCCGACAATTGCCCGCCCTCCTCCCGGTCGCTTTCCGCCAAATTCATATTAGTGCGTAACTTACACGAATCCAGTGCATTCGGTGGCATTTCTGGCATCAATCCGCATGAATAAGGTGTGCTCTCACCAAAAAAGAAGGAAACCCGATGAACATTCAAAAATCCGTCTCTGTCGTGACCGGCGCAAATCGCGGCGTTGGCCGCGCACTTGTCGACGCACTGCTCCAGGCGGGAGCGACCAGAATCTATGCCACTGCGCGCACCGATGAGGGACTGAAGGCTCTTGGCGGCATCGACCCAAGGGTCACACCGCTTCCCCTTGAAGTGACCGACCCCGCCCAGGTCGCCGCCCTGGCGGAAGAAGCCGCTGACGCAACCCTGCTGATTAACAATGCAGCGATCATCAGCTTCGCAAGCGCCCTTGAAGCCGACCCCGGCACCATCAGCAAAAAATCTTGATGTCAACCTGTTCGGACCCCTGAGCCTCGCCCGCGCATTCGCCCCGGTGATCAAGAGCAATGGCGGGGGGGCCATCCTCAATATCCTCACCCTGTTGTCGCTGGCCTCCATGCCCGGCATTACTCCCGACAATATATCCAAGGCGGCAGCCTGGTCGATGACCCTGTCCCTGCGCGCCGAACTGGCGCCAAAAAACACCGTTGTGCATTCGGTATTCCCCGGAGCCATTGACACCGAGATGCTGGCCGGTGTGGAAATGGACAAAGCAAATCCGGCCGATGTCGCAAGAACCATCGTTGCCGGCATAGGTGAAGGGAAGGAAGATATATTCCCCGGCGTAATGGCCAGGCAGGTTTACGCAAACTGGCGCAAGGACCACAAGAGTGTCGAAAAACAGTTCGCCGCAGCCTAGCTGCAAGGGAAGGCGTTCAGCGGGACCAGCGTAGCAACACACGGGGCAAAAGCGTCAATTTGCCTCGTGCACAATGTTGATATCGGCCCCGCTTCTCTCTATTGAGAGCCCATGCATAATTTTCCAGAAAAACTTCTTTCCGGCTACGCCAGCTTCATGGAACACCGCCATGCCAACGAGCGTCAGCGCTATATAGACCTGGCGGAGAATGGTCAGAAACCCGAAACAATGATCATCGCCTGTTGCGACAGCAGGGCCGCGCCTGAAACCATATTCAGCACCGGCCCGGGCGAATTGTTTGTTCTAAGGAACGTTGCCAATCTGGTACCCCCCTTTGAGCCGGACGGCGGCCAGCACGGCACCTCGGCGGCCATAGAGTTTGCTGTGCAGGCGCTGAAAGTCAAGAACATCGTTGTGATGGGCCACGGGCGCTGCGGGGGCATTCACGCAGCCCTGCACCCCATGGCCGAACCGCTGGCGCCGGGAGATTTCATCGGCAAATGGATGCACCTCCTGGACCCGGTTACCGAGCAGTTCACGGATAATGGCCTGATGACCGATGGTGAGCGTCACACCATGCTCGAGCGGATATCCGTTCGCAATTCCATTCGCAACCTGCGCAGTTTCCCCTATATTTCGGCGGCGGAAAAATCGGGCAGGCTGGCGCTGCACGGTGCCTGGTTCGACATCAAGCTGGGAGAATTGTGGATTATGGATCACAAGAACGGCGAGTTTGAGCGGCCGGTTATCTAGTCCTGTATGGTGACCTGAACAGAGTTACCCCCAGCCCCAGCACCACCAGAAAGCCACCTGCCATTTCAAGGGACGTGATTTGCTCCCCAAGAATCGCCCATCCTGACAACAGTCCGGTGAAGGGCACCAGAAGTGTGAACGGAACAACACTTGAAGCGGGATAGGTAGCGAGCAGCTTGTTCCAGATGGAAAAACCGAACAGAGTCGCTGGATAGGCCAGAAAGGCCAGCAGGCCCCACGTCCACAGGTCCGGCTGGACAAACATTCCAACCAGCCCGCCCGGCCCCTCCACCAGAACCGAAAGTGCAAGCAGCGGGATGGCGGCAAACAGCGAGCCCCAGACCGCCAGCGCCACCGGATTTACCCGGCCCGCATATCGGGTGAGCACATTGGCCAGCGCCCAGACGAATGCCGCACATATGGTCAGGAAGAAGGGAGCAAACGCCGCGCCTTCCAGCCGGTGGTAGCCTATGAGGCCGATACCAGAAAAGGCTATGACAGCGCCAACTGTCTGCACTGTTCGCGGCCGCTCCCGCAGCACAAGAAACGCCACCAGAAAAGTAAAAAACACCTGTACCTGCAAAACGGTTGAAGCCAGACCGGCGGGCATGCCCAGAAAAAGGGCAAAGTTGAGGAAAACATAAAGCCCGAACCCAAAGGTGAGCCCGAACCCGATCACCACTGCCCATGGGGTTCTGCCTCCTGCGCCCCTGGGAGGACGAACAAACAAAAGTGCTGGAAATGCCGCCAGCAAAAACCGCAAAGCCGCCGCCAGAAGGGGGTCCAGCACCTGAACAGAAAGCTTGATGATGACGAAGTTGAAGCCCCAGATGGCAACAACCAGAAGGGCAAGCAGAATATGGCGCAGGGGCATTGGGTTCCATCAGCACTAAAGTTTCGCGGAGCAAAAGCGGTCGGACAGGGCTGCCGGCTCCGCCCGTTTCACAAGTGCATGAGCCTGTCAAAAGGCCCGTGCAATGGCAAGGAAAAACCCCCCGCCCCCGAAGGTGGAGATTCCGGGTTCGGCACCCCGGGTCAGCAAAAGTCAGCCCGCCTGCTTCTTCTGGCGTTCACTCCGCACAAAGGCGCGTGCATCATGGGCGCTCAGCGGCCTTGAGCAATAATAGCCCTGAATTATCTCGCAACCCAGCTTGTTCAGTATTCTTACCTGCTCACCGGTTTCAACGCCTTCAACAATACAATCCACATTCAGACTCCGGCACATTTCAATCATGGAGCCGGCAACGGCCCGCGCCGCCGCATCCCGAACCAGATCAACCACAAAGGAGCGGTCAAGCTTGAGTTTGTCCAGTGGCAATGTGCGCACATAGGCGAGCGAGGAATATCCGGTGCCAAAGTCATCCAGCGCGATATTGACCCCCAGATTCTTCAGCAATGTCAGCGAATCCAGCGCCCGCTCATAATTGTTCATCACGGCGGTTTCGGGGACCTCAAGCGTTATTCTCTTGGGATCAAAGCCCGAAGAATTGATGATTGAAACCAGCTTGAGAACAGCAGCGGTCGAGGTGATGTCCTGCATGGAAAGATTAAAAGACATGAACAGGTCGTCAGGCCAGGTTTCTGCATCCCGAAGAGCCTTTTCCAGCAACGATGCCGTCAAACGGTTGATAATGCCGAGCCGCTCCGCCGAACAGATGAACACATCCGGCGTGACAATTCCCAGGGCCGGACTGTTCCAGCGCGCCAGAACTTCAAGCCCCACGGTTTTTTGTTGGCCAAGCGAAACGATTGGCTGGAACATAAGCGACATTTCTTTGTCGAAATCCGCATCATGCAACTGCCGGTCAACCACAGTGATTTCACGAAGCCTGGCCGCATGCTGGTCGTTGAATATGGTCACCGCGCCGCGCGAGCTTTCCTTGGTGTGATAAAGCGCGTAGTCAGCCCTCTCGAACAGAATTTCGGCCGTATCACCAACCTCTGTCCAACGGGCAAACCCCACAGAACCGCCCAGGTGCACACTTCTCCCATCCAGATCGAAAGGAACCCGCATGGCGGAGCAAATCCGCTCGCCCAGGGCACGCAATTCTTCCTGCGAACGCTTGCCGCTGACTGCTATGCCAAACTCATCCCCTCCAAGCCGGGCGACAAAGACCCGGGAATAGAACAGATCCGTCAAACGCCTTCCTGCTGATTTCAGCAACCTGTCTCCGGCGGGATGTCCGTACACATCATTGACAAGCTTAAATCCGTCCAGATCAAGAATACCCACCGACAGGCCGTCCATGAGACCCTTTTGCGCATCAGCCACCTGCGCATTGATATTGCTCAAAAACGCCCGGCGGTTGGCCAGCCCCGTCAGGCTGTCCTGATGGGCCATGATCCTGTTCAGGCGGCTTATCTGTTCGGCTTCGGATTTTTTTGCGCCCACTTCGCGCTGTTTCATCACCATGCGGGAATAGTCCTTCCCGTACCGGTTGATGGCAAACGCTCCCACTGCGGTGGAGATGGCAATTGCCAAGGCGGAAATTTGATGTCCGGGCTCCCCGGAGAACCACAAGAAGAGCGACAGCGGACTCATGGCTGAAACAGAAAGGGCAATGGCCGCTACCGGCAGTTGCAGCAGGCAGATTGCCGCTCCCAGGCTCGACAGGGAAAAGATAATCACAGTCAGGTTTTGCGTGGCCGCATCACCCTGGGCCAGCAGGATGATGACCCAGCCCCCATGAATCACACCCAGCGCCAGCGCCGACCAGACCGTGACGTGCAGTCGTCTTACAACGCTTGAGCGATACGAACTGAGGTTGAGGTCCCTCTGGATCATGAAGGAGTGAAAAGCGATGAGGTCCACAAGAACGAGGAGCAGAGGCATGACAATGGTCACCGCCGCCGATGCATTGTTCATATTCACATAGGCCAGGCCAATCACGGCCAACATCAAACTCATGTAAACAAGCGGTGCGTGCGCAGTTACAGACTTGTACTGGGTAAGGCAAAGTTCGTGATTGTCTTTTTCAATGCCGAACAACGACGAAAAAAAGGTCAATGGATACACAACGCCACCTCAACAAACAGGTTCGGGCTCAATAATGTACAAAAATGCGTAAAATAAACGTGTATCCGGGTCGCCCCCATCAGGACCCGGAGATTTGTGAACGACTATCGAAAAATTTGGGGCATAGGAAAAGCCGGGGGCTGCAAAGGCCGTTTTACCCGGCAGGCCCGAAGAATTGCCTTCACAATATTCTGACGCATCTGCGCTCAGGGCTGACCCGAAAAACCCTTCTCCACCAGCGTTTCGGCAATCTGCACCGCGTTCAGAGCCGCCCCTTTGCGCAAATTGTCCGAAACCACCCACAGGTTCAGGCCATTTTCAACCGTTGCGTCCTCGCGGATGCGTGAGACAAAGGTCGCATACTCACCCGCGCACTCAACCGGGGTGATATAGCCCCCGTCCTCGCGCTTGTCGACAACGGCAATACCGGGCGCATCACGCAAAATATCACGGGCCTCGTCAGCGCTGATTTCGTTCTTGAACTCAAGATTGACCGCCTCGGAGTGGCCCACAAATACCGGCACCCGCGCCGCCGTGCAGGTTACCCTGATTTTTGGGTCAAGGATTTTTTTGGTCTCGGCCAGAACCTTCCATTCTTCCCTAGTGTAGCCGTCCTCCATGAAACTGTCGATATGGGGGATGACGTTAAAGGCAATCTGCTTGGTAAACACCGCCGCCTCGGGCGAATCCGAAACCATGATACCCCGCGTCTGGTTCCAGAGTTCATCCACAGCTTCCTTGCCTGCGCCCGAAACCGATTGATAGGTGGAAATAACCGCCCGCTTGATAATTGCCGCATCGTGCAGGGGTTTGAGAGCCACCACCAGTTGCGCGGTGGAACAATTGGGGTTGGCAATGATATTGGAGCGCTCGTTGCGCACCAGATATTCGTCCAGAACACCGGCGTTGACCTCGGGCACAATCAGGGGAACATCGCCGTGATAGCGCCAGAAGCTGGAATTGTCGATGACCATGCACCCGGTGGCGCCAATCTTGGGGGCCAGTTGTCTGGAGACGGACGACCCCGCCGCCATCAGGCAGAAATCCACACCCGAAAAATCAAAATCATCAAGATTTTTGCATTTCAGTACACTGTCCCCATAGCTCAACTCCCGGCCCACCGAGCGCGAAGAGGCCAGCGCAATCACCTCGCTGGCGGGGAAATTGCGTTCGCTCAGAATATTGAGCATTTCGCGGCCCACATTGCCCGTAGCGCCCACGATTGCGACCCGATAATTCATGATGTCCGTTCCTCGTCTTGTTTCTCCCGCAAGGGGAACAAAACCCCATGGACCAATGCTGTCTGGCCTTTCTCCCCGCCGGGAGAGGCCACGGGGGAGAAAGCTAAACGGTTTTGGTGGGAGTGGTTTTCCCGGCCCGGACCTTTGCCCGCATCCGGTCAGGACAGCCAGAAGCATGCGCGCTGCGCACAACGACAAGTCTGTTTTTTACTGGCTGCCCGATAAACATGAGCGCCTTATTGCCGCGCCCTTTCTCTCAAGTCAATGAATTTGCGTAACGAACACGCCCCTACACAAGGCAGATATATGGGCTAAAACTTGTAGCCCATGCGCACGCCAAGGTTGCTCAGGCCCCCGTTGGGGGTGCACAGTCCCAGATTTGAGGTGTGCTCATAGGTAATCATCACCGTGGCGTTGTCACCCACATTCATGCCCAAAGAGGCGGATTCATAAAACCCCGCCCGGCACCCGAAATTGGTGCGCGGCGGCCGCGCGCCGCTCAGCGCCCCGTTGTGAACCGCAGCCCCAAGCGTGCCTTCAATGAAAAACGGCGTATCAAACACCGGCACCTGCCAGGTCAGGGCCAGATGGGCCATGCTCTCAAGCCCACCCATGCTGAATGTGGCTCCCAGATTTGGCCGGGGCGAGCCCATCCAGCGGAAAAACTCATTGTCCGGCGCGGTGAACAGCAATTCCACGTTGAGGTCTTCAATCCGGCCCAGACCTATCCAGCGGTTTGGGTCGAACGGCAAAAAACCATAGGTAACCTTGTGGGCAAAAATTCCAACCCGCAGTTCAGAAACCAGAGGCGGGGCTTCAGGCAATTCAGGCGCGGCCAACTCCTGCGCACGAGCAGCGGAAAAACTCCCCGCCAG
>DROE01000077.1 GCA_011322005.1 Devosia sp. | reverse complement strand
ATCCCCCGGTATCACCTCGATGACAAAGAACACCACAAGGCTCGCCGCAATCAGGCTGAGCACCAGAGATATCAGGCGTTTGCCGATGAAAATTGCCATGAAACCCGCGTGAAAAATAAAGGCGAGGAGCCGGCGTACCGGCTCCCCGAGGGATTGTTCAGACGTCAAAATCAGTCAGACCAGGAAACCCCGGTCATGTCGTTGGCCTGGGTGGGCGAATTCTCCCACAGGCCGTTGATTTTGGCATTCGCCACACCGGTTTTTGCCAGCTGGAATATATAGCCGTTCACATATTCGTCGGCGATGAACTTCTGGGCCTTTTGCAACAGGGCCGTCCGGCCCGCCGGGTCGGTGGTGTCATTCAACTCGGCCATGATTTCCCGGAACTCCGGCGAATCATAGTTGAAATAATAATCATCACGCCCATAGATGCCAATATCAAACGGCTCGGTGTGGGAGACGATGGTCAGGTCATAATCCTTGTTCCTGAACACTTCTTCCAGCCACTGCGCCCATTCCAGATTGGAAATCTCGGTGTTGATGCCCACCTCGCGCAACTGGGCGGCAATGATTTCTCCACCCCGGCGCGCATAGGTGGGGGGGGGGGGTTTCAGACGCAGCGTCAGGTCGGTAATACCCGCCTCGGCCAGCAATGCCCGCGACTTGTCCGGGTCATAATCCGATTGCCCCGTCAGGTCGATATAATCGGGGTTTGTGGGGTTGAAATGGGTGCCGATGGGGGTGCCGTAACCGAACATCGCCCCGTCGATAACGGCCTGCCGGTTGATGGCGTGGGCAATGGCTTGCCTTACCCGAACATCATCGAGCGGGGGCGACTGATTGTTGGTGGAAAGGATGGTTTCACCCTCGGTTGAACCGACAATCACCTTGAAGCGCGCATCGGCCTCGAACTGGGGCAGGGTTTCGGTCGCCGGGAAATTGGGGAACGCATCCACGTCCTCCGCCATCATGGCGGCAAACGCTGCCGTGGGGTCGGAAATGAACTTGAACGTCACCTTGTCCAGCGCCACCGGGTTGCCCCAGTAGTTCTCGTTTCTGGCCAGTTCCACCTTGTCCCCTTGCGCCCAGTCAACAAAGGTGAAGGGGCCGGTGCCGATGGGGTTGGTGGCGTTGTCCGCCGCACTCTCGGGCGCCACGATTACCGCATCCCCCCAGGCCATGTTGAACAGGAAAGAGCCATTGGGTCTGGAAAGTGTGACAACAACCGTGTCCGCGTCCCGCGCTTCAACCGAGGCGATATCGGCAAACAACGCTTTCTGGGCGTTGGTGCTGTCCTCGGCCATGGCCCGCTCCAGAGAAAATTTCACGTCCTCGGCATCCATTGTGGTGCCATCATGGAACGTGACCCCTGAATTGAGGTTGAAAATATAGGTCAGCCCGTCCGCTGAAATGTCCCAGCTCTTGGCCAGCGCCGGAATAATTGCGCCGTTGCTGTCAAAACGGGTCAGCCCCTCGAACACATTGGCATAAACCACCTCGTCAATGGCCGCCGCGGCCCCCGCCGTCGGGTCCAGATTGGGCGGCTCCAGCACCATGCCCACCGTAATATCCGTGCGCGCCGCAAACGCCGGTGTCAGGGCGCTTGCCAGCACCAGTGCCGCACCGATTGCGACCAATAGTTTTGAGTTTCTCATCGGTATTCCTTCCCTTCTCCTGGGGGTCAACACCCCGTTCTCCACTAAAGACTAGTCTTTTTTGTTCCCCTCGACCAGCAAATCCACCAGCGCCAGCGCCATCACCTGGCTCGATTGCACCATGTCCTCAATCCCCACATATTCGTCCGGCTGATGGGCCAGGTCCAGAATGCCCGGCCCATAGGCAATGCAGTTTTTCATCCTGCCGATGCGGTCGATATGTTTCTGGTCATAGGTGCCCGGAGAAACCACATATTCCGGTTCCCGCCCCATTACCTTGCCGATTGCCCTGGCCACCGAAGTCACCACCGGCGCGTCTTTTTTTGTCATCGTGGGCGCCACCTGCCACATTTCACGCAGTTCATACTCGAACTTGGGCCGCTGACCCTTAACCCGCTCCAGCAGGTCAACGACCTCCTCTCGCACTTCCTCGGATTTTTCCTCAATCAGATAGCGCCGGTCGATAATCATCCGGCAACTGTCGGGCACAATCGCTGCCGGAAAACCGGTGAACCCTTCCTCGGGCTCATCGAGCCCCCCGTGGAACGAGTTGATGTTCATGGTGGACTGTTTGGCCCCCTCGGGCACCACCGGCATTGTTGTGCGCCGTTTTGCCAGCGCCGGATAAAGAGTTTCCTCCATTTCGGCCAGCACCGCCCCCATGTGGCGCACCGCGCAATCCCCCAGGAACGGCATCGAACCGTGGGCGATATGGCCCTTGGTTTCAATTTCCGCCCACCACACTCCGCGATGGCCAAGGCAAATGCGGTCCTTGTTCAGCGGTTCGGGAATAATCACATGGTCCACCCGGCCGGGGGAAAAATATCCCTGTTCGGCCAGAAAGGCGACCCCG
This sequence comes from Devosia sp., assembly GCA_011322005.1. GTDB lineage: Bacteria > Pseudomonadota > Alphaproteobacteria > Rhizobiales > Devosiaceae > DROE01. Next base: position 8,871 of record DROE01000077.1, on the reverse strand, counting down.
CCAAAGCCCCCGGTTTCCTCGTCCGCGGTTCCTGATATTTCAATCGCCCCGGCATAGTCGGGACATACTGCAATAAACGCTTCGGCCGCAATGATGGAGGCCGCCAGCCCCCCCTTCATGTCGCAAGAGCCACGGCCGTAGATTTTTCCGTTTTCGACCTCGCCCCCGAACGGTTCAAACGTCCAGCCCGTCCCCACCTCGACCACGTCAATATGGGAGTTGAAATGCACACACGGCCCCGGTGTTTTCCCTTCACGGCGCGCCACCACGTTCCAGCGCGGATATTTCTCGCTGTCCCCGGGTGTGCCAATGGCCCGCACCAGTTCGGTTTCAAACCCGGCCCTCTTCAGCCGTCTCTCCAGATATTCACAGATTTGCAGATAGTCGCGCCCCGGCGGATTAAGGGTCGGCATGCGTATCAGTTCTTGCGTGAGCGCAATCAGCTCCTCGCGGCGGCTGGCAATCTCATCAAACAATATCTGGCTGGTGGCCCGCATCTGGAACAAACCCATCCGCTTTTTCTTGCCAGCTTCGGTCTGCCATACCATCCATGTCAACTGAACTTTTGCTTTTTGCTTCTTCTGCCCGCCGGAGCCCCCGCCCTTGACGCCGCCTCACCGTGCCCCTACCCCTCAGCGTAAAAGAGGCACAAAACAGGTTTCCCTTGAATGCTGCGCTTTTCCGCCAATCTTGGGCTATTATGGACCGAACTGCCCCTGCCCGACGCCATCGCGGCGGCGGCAAAAGCCGGATTCAAGGCCGTCGAACTGCATTACCCCTATGCCACCCCGGCCAGTCTGGTAAAAACCGCCTGCGCCCGCCACAATCTTAAATTGTTGAGCATAAACACCAATATTGCCCCCGGCCCGGACGGCCATTTCGGACTTGGAGCGGTTCCCGGGCGCCAGAATGAGTTCCGCACCCTTGCCCGCGAAGCGCTGACCTATGCCTTGGAAGCAGGCGCCGGTTTCGTGCACATCATGGCCGGTTGTACCGACAGATATGAACAGGAAGCGGCGCAAGAAACCTTCATCAAAAACCTGAAATGGGCCGCCTCAAAAGCTGCGGCAGAAAACCTGCAAATCCTGCTCGAACCGCTCAATTCCACAGATATTCCGGGCTATTTTTATTCCCGCCCCCAGCAGGCGATGGAAATTATCCAAACCGTCGGTGCCGACAATATCGCCCTGATGTTTGACGCCTACCATGTGGGGCAAATGGGGGATGACATTCTCGCCTCCCTTCGGGAGAATTTTGCCCAAATCGGCCACATCCAGATAGCCTCGGTCCCCGGCCGACACGAGCCCGATGGCGGCACCTTCGACTATTCCGCACTCTTTTCCGAACTTGAAAAACTCAATTATCAGGGCTGGATTGGCTGCGAGTACAAACCCCGCACCGGCGTTGAAGCGGGTCTCATCTGGACTGAAAAACTGGATGTTTGTCTCTCATCCTGAACCCTCAGTTTGCCCTTGCCTTACCCAAACGCCCCTGTCCCAAGCCACAAGTGCTCACCCCACCGGGGCCCGCCCCAAACACTCGCTGAACCGTCATTCCTGAAACCTAAACTTACCGAATATTGACATCCGAAAGCGCTTTCGGTAGCGTGCATTCAACTCCGAAAGCGCTTTCGGCAAGATTCCGGCGGGATTCCGGTATGTTTCCAGGAGCGCTGCTGAGGAGCAGCCAGCACATCAGAACCGCCCCACGGCGGCATGCTGGCCGGTAAAAGCGGGAGGAAGTATTGAGCAGCGTCAAACAGCGCAGGGAAGCGATTTCCATCGCCGGGCTTGCCCTTCACCTTGGCCTGTCCGAGGGCACCATCTCCCGTGCCCTGAACAATTATCCCGATATTGCCGAAAAAACCCGCAAGCGGGTGCGCGATGCCGCCGACAAACTGGGCTACCAGCCCTCCTCCACCGCCCGGCGCCTGGCCCGCGGCATCGTGGAAACTGTCGGCTTTGTGCTGCCCTCCCGCCGCGACCACTTCTCCGACCCCTTCCTCTCCGAAATCCTTGACGGTCTGGCCGCCGAACTGGCCAGAAGCGGCTGGGACCTGCTGCTGGCCGCCGTCCCCGACGGTCAGGACGAGGTTGAGGTCATGGACCGGCTGGTGCGTTCAGGAAAAATCGGCGCTTTTGCCGTTACCCGCGTCAAGAGAAGCGACCCCCGTGTCGACTATCTCAGAACCACCAGCGTGCCCTTTGTCGTGCACGGGCGCACCAGGGAGCACGAAGATTATTCCTGGCTCGATGTCGACAATGAAAAAGCCTTCGTTGACGCGGTGAATTTCCTCATCGGGCTGGGCCACAAGAATATCGCCCTTCTGGGCGGCGACCTGAACATGAACTTTGCCTGGCAGCGCCGCGAGGGCTTCCTCAAAGCCATGAAAGCCGCCGGACTGAAAACACCCGCCAACTACATCGCCGATAACATTGGCGATGGTGTCGGCGCCCTTGCGGCAATGGCCACCATGCTTGCCCTGCCCGAGCGCCCCACAGCTGTGGTCTGTGTTACCGACGCCGTAGCGATCGGCGCCATTCACGCCATACAGAGGGCCGGCCTCAAAGCCGGGCACGACGTCTCGGTCGTCGGCTATGATGGTCTGCCCATGGGCGAGGCTACAGAGCCGCCCCTGACCACAATGAGCCAAGCGTCCTACGAAGCGGGGCGCGAGGTGGCCCGCATGCTGCTTGGAGCGGTCGGGCGCAAGGACTCAAAATCACCGGACAATCAGATCCCCCAAATTTTGTGGGAAGCCAAGCTGACGCTCAGAGCGTCGGCCAACCCGCCGGTCAGCAACCCGGCCAACAAGTCTCATAGGGAGGAGACCAAAAAATGAAACTGACAAAACGTTTACTTATTCTGGCAACGGCCACTCTGATGGCCGGAACCAGCCTGGCCCAGGCGCAGCAATTGCGCTTCTGGACCACGGAGAACCAGCCCGACCGGCTGGCCAAACAGGAGCAGATGGCAGCGGATTTTGAAGCCCAGACCGGCATTTCCGTTGATGTTATTCCGGTTGAAGAAAAAGATCTGGGCACCCGCGCCACCGCCGCCTTTGCCGCTGGCGACCTGCCGGACGTGATTTATCACACCCTCCAGTTCGTTTTGCCCTGGGCGGAAGCTGGCATTCTGGATACCGAAGCCAACAATGAAGTGGTTGAAGAGTTGGGACGCGGCACCTTTGCTCCCGGCGCCTTGAGCATGGCCGATTTTGACGGCGAAACCGCAGCCGTTCCGGTTGACGGCTGGACCCAGATGATCGTCTATCGCAAGGACCTGTTCGATGCCGCCGGACTTGCTCCGCCCGACAGTTACGAGAACATCATTGCGGCCCTTGCCGCCCTGCACAATCCCCCTGAAATGTATGGTTTTGTCTCCGCAACCAAGGTTGACGAAAACTTCATGAGCCAGGTGCTTGAGCATGTGTTCCTCGCCAATGGCGTCACCCCCGTCCATGCCGATGGTTCCGTCGGATTTGATGCTGCCCCGATGATTGAATCACTGGAGTTCTATAAAGCCATTTCCGAGGCATCCCCTCCGGGAGAACTCTACTGGAAACAGTCCCGCGAACTCTATTTCGCCGGACAGGCCGCCATGATTATCTGGTCGCCCTTCATCATGGACGAGTTGGCGGGCCTGCGTGATTCAGCGCCTCCCACCATCAATGATGACCCCACCTCCACCGAACTGGCTTCAAAAACCGGGTTTATCACCCGCTTTTCAGGCCCCTCCAACCCCGATGGAGCCGCCTGGGCCGACATCCGTTACTTTGGTGTAACCAGTGACGCCGATACCGACGCGGCAGCCCAGTTCGTCAGGTTCTCCGTGGATGATGGGTATGCGGCAACACTCTCCATTGCCCCCGAAGGCAAGTTCCCCGTTCGCCGCGGAACACCCGATGACCCCGAAAAGTTCCTCAACATCTGGGCCGAACTGCCCGTTGGTGTCGATCGCAAGGCGCCTCTGAGCGACCTTTATTCGGCCGATGTAATCGCCAACATCGTTACCGGTCTGGAAACTGCCAACCGCTGGGGTGTCACCGAAGGTCAACTGTCTCTGGCCTCCAAGATCATCAATTCCCAGATCATCAACCGTCGCGTACGCGAATATATGGATGGTGACCGGGATGCGGCGGCAACCGTTGAGTTGATCAACTCGGAGATCGCTGAAATCGAGTAGCGATTTTCCTCCTGAGCCGGGCGGCTGGCGTTTCCACCAGTCGCCCGTCTTTTCTCTTTTCTTTTCTCTGACCAAAAGGCGACATGACAAATGGCAAACCAGATGCCCGCCGAACATGGTCAGGCAAATCAACAAAAGCAAGCCGAGCCGCGCCGCCGCAAGGGGCTTGGCCCCATGGCCAAAAAGGAAGCGCAACTGGCCTTTCAGATGCTGCTGCCCACCTTTGCCATTGTGCTGGCTATCGTGCTCATTCCCCTTGCCGCCAATTTCTGGATTTCATTCAAGCCGATAAAACTTGCCGACCTGCGCCCCCCCGCCCCTGTGGTCTCAGAACGTGTGCGCGGCGATATGGGTGTTGCCGGCGAGGAATTCACCGTCGAATATCGCTTGCGCGGGTCTTCCCAGTCCAAGCCCATCAAGGATATTGAGCTTGTTGACACGCTTCCCCCAGGCGTCACCCTGCTGGCTCTTGACCCCGCCTGCACCGCTAATGGCAACCAAATCCGCTGCACCCTCGACCTGCTGGAAATTGGAGAGCGCAAGACGCTGGTTCTGAGCGTAACCGGGGACACGACTTTTTCATCCAACCCGGTTTCCCCCCGTGACAGCAAACCCGATATCTCCGGTTTTGCCGAGAACGTGCTGACCAGCAACGAATTCACCCTGGACAATTTCCGGCGCATTTTCAGCGCCACCGAATTCTGGAACGTGCTCTGGGTCACGATGGCCTATACGATTTTTGGCACCATTGGCGCACTGCTTTTTGGCATGTTCGCCGCCCAGCTGCTCAACACCGCCTTTGTCGGCCGCCCCATTCTGCGCGGACTGTTCCTGTTCCCCTACGTGGCCCCCGTCATTGCGGTTGCTTTTACCTGGGTCGTCTTGCTCGACCCGTTCTCGGGCACTTTCAACGCCATTCTGGTGCGCATGAACCTGGTCGAAAACGGTATCAACTTTTTTGGCCAGCGCATGGCCGAGTTCAATTTTTTCGGAACTGTCGTGCCCTTCCCCCTGGCTCTGTCCAGCGTTATCGCCTTTGAAATCTGGCGCTATTTTCCGCTCTCGTTCCTGTTCATCCTGGCCCGCATGCAATCCATTTCCTCCGATATGTACGAGGCCGCCGAGGTCGATGGCGCAACCCCCATGCAGCAGTTCTGGCACATCTCGCTGCCCCAGCTGGCGGCTATCCTGTCGACCCTGTTCCTGCTGCGCTTCATCTGGACCTTTAACAAGTTCGACGACATTTTCCTGCTCACCGGGGGTGCTGCCGGCACCCGCACTCTGACCGTTGATGTTTACGAACAGGCCTTTGCCGTCTCCAACCTTGGGGCCGGGGCGGCGGTTGCCGTCGTCATCTTCATGGCCCTGCTATTGTTCGCCTTTTTCTTCTTCCGCTTCATGAACAGGGAGGAAAGCTGATGCGCATCGGGCTTGGATTCGTGCTGGCGATTTTCACCGGCGCCCTGTGGGGCATGATTGCCTCCGTTCTCATCGGCATCGCTTTGACCATGGTCACCGGGCTTCCCGGCACACCGGTGGTTTTTTCAGGTATCGTTGCCGGAGCGGCCAGCGGTGCGACTATTTCATTCCGCCCCGCAGCCCTGCGTTCAAGAGGGCTGGCCATTGCTGCCTTCTTCATCACCATTTTGGCGCTTCTGGCCAGTGCGCTGATGATGCCGTTTTCGCTTCCCCTGAGCCAGGCCCCGCTTGTTCAGGCCCTTGCCATTGCGCTTTTTGGCCTCAGTGTAACCGGGGGAACCTGGGTCTGCCTTCGTGGCATCGAGCCCGGAGCCAATTCGCGCTACAAGCGCGAAACCCTGCTTGTGCGGGTGTTCAGGGGCATCGGTTTCGTCTTTTTCACCGCCATCGTGGTCCTGCCCTTTTACGTGATGGTGATGACGTCGCTCAAGAGCCAGCAGCAATTGCTGCTCAACCCCATGGACATGTCCATAGACCTCTCGCAGGGCCCTCAGGCCCTGTTCCGCTCCTATGTGGAATTGTTCACCCAGTTCAACTTCGGCCGGTTCCTGTTGGTTTCAACGCTTGTGTCGGTGATTACAGTTCTCATCACCCTGGCCTTTTCCATTCCCGGAGCCTATGCGGTTTCCCGCCTCAGGTTCCCCGGGCGCGATCTGCTTTCGCGCTCGGTACTGCTTATCTATATGGTGCCGGCAATCGTTCTGGTCATCCCCCTTTATGCGGTGTTTTCCCAGCTTGGCCTGCGCAACAGCCTCACCGGACTGCTCATCATCTATCCGGCAACCACGGTGCCCGTAGCCCTTTATATGTTGCAGGGCTATTTCAAGGGCCTGCCCCCCGAGCTTGAAGAAGCCGGGCTGATGGACGGGCTCAACCGTATCGGCGTTATCTTCAAAATCACCCTGCCCCTGGCCCTGCCCGCTTTGGCCTCGGTGTCCCTTTATGTGTTCATGATTGCCTGGAACGAGTTTCTCTTTGCCTTCATGTTCCTTGACGACCCCGCAATCTTTACCCTTTCGCGCGGTGTGGTTTCCCTTAATTCCTCCGAGGTTCCCCGTCAGCACCTGATGGCTGGAGCCGTGGTCGCAACAATTCCCATTATGGTGATTTTCCTGTGGTTCGAACGCTTCCTTGTTCAGGGGCTGACCGCTGGCAGTGTCAAAGGCTGACCCATGAATTTGCAATCAATAAACAGGTGCGACCAACGCGCTCGTGAAATCCTTCAGAAAAACGACCGCGGCAACTATACCGTTCCCACCGACGGGCTTTACCCCTTTCAATGGAACTGGGACTCAGCGCTTGTCGCCCTTGGTTTTTGTGCCTTTGACCCCGACCGGGCCTGGCGCGAAATCGAAACCCTGCTTTCAGCCCAGTGGGACAATGGCATGGTCCCCCACATCATCTTCTGGAAAGACGATGAGGGTTACTTTCCCGGCCCCGCCGAATGGGGCACCGGCACCAGCCCCAAGACCTCAGGCATTACCCAGCCTCCCCTCGCCGCCACCATCGTGCGCGAACTTCTGGACCGCTCAAAAGAGGATTTTCACAGCCGGGCGGTCCCGATTGTTGAGGCGCTCAATCGTTGGCACCAGTGGTTTTCCGATGCAAGAGACCCCGACGGGCGCGGCCTTGTCGCCATCATCCACCCATGGGAAAGCGGCCGGGACAATCTGCCCGACTGGGACGCCCCCCTCTGCCATGTCGACACCTCCGGGGTCGGCACATACAGTCGCCGCGACACCCAGCATGTTCACGAGGATGAGCGCCCCAAAAAACTCGATTATGATCGTTATATGGCGTTGGTGCAGTTCGGGCGCGAGAACGGTTGGGACCCTGAAATCATCGCACGGGACAACCCCTTCTGGGTTGCCGATGCGGGCATGAACGCCATCCTCAGACGCGCTGAGCACGACCTTGTTGACCTCGCCCAAACCCTTGGCCTGAGCCGGATTGCCACCCAGGCCCGCGCCCGCGCCCAACGGCTTGATGCAGGTTTTGAGGCCCTGTGGAGCGAGCAGTTGGGCGGTTATGTCTCGCTTGACCTGCGCCACAACGAAAAGGCCCGAACCCTGACCGCAGGCACATTCCTTGCCTTTTACGCCAGCAACACCCCGGACCGCCACGCCCGACGCATGCTTGATACCTTTCATCTGTGGAGCAAAAAAGTTCGCTATGGTGTTCCCAGTTTTGACCCCACCAGCGAACTGTTTGATTCCATCCGCTACTGGCGCGGACCCGTCTGGGCCATCATCAACTGGATGATTGCCAACGGGCTGGAGCGCAACGGGCACGCCGAGTTGGCCGTCCGCATTCACAAGGATACCCAAAGCCTGATCTGCAACGAGGGGTTCTACGAATATTTCTGCCCCCTGACCGGTCGGGGCATGGGCGGTGACGCATTTTCGTGGACCGCCGCGGCATGGCTGGCCTGGGCCTCCCCCAATGCCGGGCACTCCGGGCGCTCCGCGGCGGACCGGAACCAGGTCCCAGGCGCCTGAGGATAAAAGGAGACTGACGAAAGATGGGCCAGATCGAGATCAAAAACGTCTATAAGTCCTTCGGCGAACTTGAAGTCATCAAGGGTGTGAACCTGACCGTCAGGGACGGTGAGCTCATAATATTTGTTGGCCCCTCGGGTTGCGGCAAGTCCACCCTGCTCAGGCTGATTTCCGGCCTTGAAGAGGTTTCGGACGGCCTCATTCTGATTGACGGCGAAGACGTCACCGGCAAGCCCCCCGCCGAACGTCACCTGTCCATGGTCTTTCAGTCCTATGCGCTTTACCCCCACAAGACCGTGCGCGAGAATATGGGATTTGGCCTGACCGTCGCCCGCACACCGAAGCCTGAAATCAACCGCATGGTCGACGAGGCCGCCCGCACCTTGAAACTTGAGCCCCTGCTCGATCGCAAACCCAAAGAGCTCTCCGGCGGTCAGCGCCAGCGCGTTGCCATCGGACGGTCCATCGTGCGCCAGCCCAAAGCCTTTTTATTCGACGAACCCCTGTCCAACCTGGACGCGGCCCTGCGTGTTGAAATGCGGCTCGAAATCGCCAAGCTGCACCAGCATCTGGGGGCAACCATGGTTTATGTGACCCACGATCAGGTCGAGGCCATGACCCTTGCCGACAGGATTGTTGTGCTTCAGGACGGCCATATCGAACAGGTGGGCACCCCGCTGGAACTTTACCGCAACCCGGTTAACCTGTT
>DROE01000076.1 GCA_011322005.1 Devosia sp. | reverse complement strand
GGATTCGCGAAGCATATCGGCATAGGCCGCATAAATCTGGGCGTCTTCCTCCTCGGCCCCCACCGCCAGAGAGAGTATTTCCTTTTCGTTCAGCGAAGAAAAATCCCGCTTGCTCGATTGCAGCCACCGCGCCAACATTTCCTTAAGTCCCCGTTTTTTGGAGTGTTGCGATATGAACTTAGGCAAGGTTGGGCACGGGTACAATCGCCTTGTTGTCATTCATAGCCATTTGCGCTTTGCAGGGCCCGCACATAGGCGGTAATCGCTATGACTTCGTCGTCGGAAACGCCTGCAATCGCGGGCATATTGCCAAAATTCCAGTGATGTTGCTGGCTGCCCTGGGCGACGGCAAAAACAAAAGCGCCATCGGCATGAATGGGCGGGGCATAGATTTCATTCATAAACGGGGGGCCCTTGTTGGTGCCAAGACCGAACTGGCCGTGACAAACCTGGCAGTTGGCTTCGAAGGCGATCTGGCCGGCGAGTTGCACCCGGTTGAAATCAGGCACGACAAACCCCTCGGGCACGGGATTGGAAACTGACTGGCTGCCATCGGCGTCCGAAGCACCAAAATATATCTGGCCGAAATAGAGCAGGGCGATCGCCATACCGACAATTCCGATGAGAAGGGAGTTTCTGGTTTTTGACTCCATGGCAAAAAAGCTCCGTCAGGTGTGAAGAATCGCGGCCAGTGGATACGCTGCAAGCGCTTAGTTCAACCTGCTCGCCAAACTTTGTTCTGCGACAAATCCCCTTTGCGCGGGTAGGTCAAAACTGCTACATGCGCCCCAATATGAGCACGCCTCTTAAAAATATCCGCAATTTTTCCATTGTCGCCCATATCGACCATGGAAAATCCACCCTCGCCGATCGCCTGATCCAGATGACGGGGGGCTTAAGCGCGCGCGAGATGAGCGAACAGGTGCTCGATTCCATGGACATCGAAAAAGAGCGTGGCATCACCATCAAGGCCCAGACCGTGCGCCTTTCCTACAAGGCCAACGACGGCGAAACCTACGTGCTCAACCTCATCGACACGCCGGGCCACGTGGATTTTGCCTATGAGGTCAACCGCTCGCTGGCGGCCTGCGAGGGCTCGCTGCTGGTGGTTGATGCCTCCCAGGGGGTGGAAGCCCAGACCCTGGCCAACGTTTATCAGGCCATGGAAGTCGACCACGAGATTGTGCCGGTTCTGAACAAGGTTGACCTGCCCGCCGCCGATGTGGGCCGGGTCAAAGCCCAGATAGAAGATGTTATCGGACTGGATGCATCCGAAGCGGTGGAAATCTCCGCCAAAACCGGTCTTGGCGTTGAAAATGTTCTCGAAGCCATCGTCACCCGCCTGCCGCCTCCCCAAGGCGACCGTGACGCACCGCTAAAGGCCATGCTTGTCGACAGCTGGTATGACGCCTATCTCGGGGTCGTGGTGCTGGTGCGGGTGGTCGACGGAGTGATAAAAAAAGGCCAGAAGGTCAGAATGATGGCGACCGGTGCGGTTTATGATCTGGACCGGGTCGGCGTTTTCACCCCCAAGCTGGTGCAGACCGGTGCGCTGGGACCCGGAGAAATCGGCTTCATCACCGCTTCGATAAAAGAGGTGGCCGACACCAATGTCGGCGACACCATCACCGACGCTAAAACCCCAACCGCCGAGGCACTTGCAGGCTTCAAGCCGGCCCAGCCGGTGGTGTTCTGCGGTCTGTTTCCGGTGGATGCCAATGATTTTGAGGATTTGCGCGCCGCCATGGGCAAGCTGCGCCTGAACGATGCCAGTTTTACCTATGAGATGGAAACTTCGGCCGCCCTTGGTTTTGGTTTTCGTTGCGGGTTTTTGGGCCTGTTGCATCTGGAAATCATTCAGGAGCGCTTGAGCCGCGAATTCAGCCTTGATCTGATCGCCACCGCCCCTTCGGTGGTCTATGAAATCACCATGAATGATGGTTCGACCATCTCCCTGCACAACCCAGCCGACCTGCCCGATGTGGTAAAAATCGATCATATCGCCGAACCCTGGATCAAGGCGACCATCTTGACGCCGGATGACTATCTGGGGCCCATCCTCAAACTTTGCCAGGACCGGCGCGGAATCCAGTCCAACCTCACCTATGTGGGCAACCGGGCGATGGTTGAATATCAACTTCCCCTCAACGAAGTGGTGTTTGATTTTTACGACCGGCTGAAATCCGTCTCGCGCGGGTATGCTTCGTTTGACTACCAGCTGGACGAATATCGTGAGGGCGATCTGGT
>DROE01000075.1 GCA_011322005.1 Devosia sp. | reverse complement strand
GAAAGCGCACCTGCCGCCATACCAATAGCGCCAAGCCAAACCCCAACAGATATTCAAAAATTACCGAGGTGAAGGCAATAGCCCCGAGCCGGCTCAGGGACTGCCAGAAACGCCCGTCCCCTAACAGGCGGGAATAATTGGTGCCCCCGATCCAGTCCAGGCCGGGCCGTATCGCATCCCAGCCCGAAAAACTCACCCTGATGGTAAACCCCAGGGGAAAGATAATTATACCCAGCAGGACCAGCAGTCCGGGCAACAGGAACAACAATTTGTAGCGGGTCAGGCCGTACACGGGCACTTTCCTCTGGATAATTGAAATCTGGCGGCACCCAGTCTGGGGGTATTTTCCGGTTTAATTCAAGCCCAACTCACATATACGGACCGGGCAAAAATTTGGAGGCACAACTCAGGTCGCGCCCCCATGTTTTGCGATGGTCTTGAGGGGGCTTACTGGTTGTCTTCCAGCGCCACCACGCGGGCATAGGCTTCGCGTACCGTATCAACACCGATCCGCTCGACGATCTGTTTCCATTCGGCGGCAACCCCGTCCAGAGCCTCCTGGGGAGTAGCCTGTCCGGCAATGGCCGAGGCTACGCCGGTCGCCATGGAGGTCATGAACTGGGAAACGCCGGGAACCCGCAAATCAAACACGCGGTTCTGGCTGGTGTCCATGCCGGAAAGCGTTTCCACATAGCTTTTGGCCAAATCCGCATCCCAACCCAGCTTGTCGGTCCAGAAAGCGGGGTCGAAATGGGATTCGCGATAGGGGTTCACCCCGAACCGGCCGATTTGCAGATCGGATTCGGTATTGGCTTCATTGGAGAAGAAACACAGATAATCAAAGGCCATCTCCTTGTTGTTGGAGCGCTCGGAAACCGCCGAGGTCCAGCCCCAGGTGATGTAGGGGGCGCGGCTGGGCTCATCAAAGCTGTCCCACTGGCCGGTATCCCTGTTCCACACTTCACTGGCGCCGGGCAAGGGGGCGGCGGCCACCTGATTGCGGATTGGGCTGTCTTCCTGCTGGGCCTGAATAAAGGCATCATCCCAGGAATAGCTCATCAGCGCCTGCCCGCCGCCAAAGGCGAAAATCTCGTCGCCAAGGCCGAAATTGGCGCCCCCCGGGGCCCAGTCCTTGGAGGCCTCGACAAACAATTCAAGCCCCCGCACGAAACCTGGATTGTTGATCTGGGGTTCCATGGTCTCCAGATCAAAGAAGAAGCCGCCCTTGACGTCGGGGTGCTTGGCGTATGCGGCTGCCCGCGAAATGAAGGCGGAGAACATCAGATCATCGCGCTTGGCAACTTCTGCCGAGCCATAGTTGAGATTTCCATCCCCACTCCAGTCCCAGCCCGAGAACACCCGCGCCACCTCGTTATATTCTTCCCAGGTAGCCGGGACGCTCAGATCACGGCCGGTTTCAGACTTGAAACGTGCCTGCATATCGGGATTGTCAAAAATGTCAGTCCGGTATTTGAGATAATGCCGGTCCCCGTCGACGGGATACTGGATCATCTGATCGTCCCAGGTGGCCACGTCAATATAGTTGCGGGTCACATCCTGCATGCCCGCAGAGTTCCGGTATTTCTCGGGAACCGGGGCCAGATAGGGGTTCAGGTCGCCAATCCACAGCGAGCCATAAAACAGAACGTCATAGGCGTTCTGTCCGGTCTGGAAGGGGATCATGATCCGCTGGAACAGGTCGCCAAAGGGCACGTGCACCACATTGACCGTTGCCCCGGTGAGTTCCTCAAACTGCTTGGCGTGCAACGCAGTGGGCTCGCCCATCACCGGAACGGCATGGGTGATGATGTTGAGCGTCTGACCCGAATAGTCCTTGGCATCGATTGACGCGTAGGAACACATGCCGGGCACGTCATTCTCAATGCCAAAACGGGCTGCATAATCCTCCGCGGCAAAGGCGGTGGACGAAATTACCAGGGCCATTGTGCTGGCAGCGGTGGTGAAACTACGTAAGTTCATTGGTCTTTCTCCCTCTTTCCATTCTTGGATATTCACGTCATTGTTGATTGTTCAGTCACTTGATTTTCCGGTATTTGCACCTTGCAAAATCCCGGCAAGGGCAACAAAGGCGCCGCCCTTCCTCCGTCTGTGTCAGTTTACCGGGGGTCATCTATTCCGGGACAAGCACGGCCCGGCCATGAATTTTACCATGATGCAAATCGAGCAGAGCCCTGTTGGCGTCTGAAAGCCTGTATTCGGCCGTTGCCAGTTCAACCTTTCCCTGATCGGCCAGGGCCATCAGTTCGACCAGTTCGGGATAGGTGCCCACCAGGTTGCCGATGATGCGCTTTTCGGAGGTGATCATGTCGATGGTCGGGATCTCCAGCTTTCCCCCATAGCCAACGATGTAATAGGCGCCATCATTGCGGGTCATTTCCAGCCCCTCCTTGATGGCTGATCCTTCACCCACATAGTCGATCACCGCTTCAGCGCCCCAGCCCCCGGTCAGGGCCAGGACTTTTTCAACCTGATCTCCTGCGGCCAGCACCAGTTCATCGGCCCCGCATTTGCCCGCAAGCTCCAGCGATTCTTGAGAAACATCGACGGCAATTATTTTGGCGGCGCATAGGGCGCGCAGCACCTGAACCCCGATATGGCCAAGACCGCCAACGCCGATTACTACCACATACTGACCCGGCAACAGATGTTGGGCCGCCTTCTTGGAGGCCCGATAGGCGGTCAGACCGGCATCGGTATAGGGCGCCACATCCTTGGGGGCGAGCGATTGTGGAAGACTGATCAGGGAACGCACGCCGGTCTTGAGATATTGGGCATAGCCGCCATCGGCATTGATGCCGGGAAAGGCACTTTCCTCGGCATGCATGTCATTGCCCCGGCGGCAGGCCAGACAATGGCCCGAGGTTACCAAAGGATGGCAGATCACCGGATCACCCGGTTTGAAGGTGGTGACGCCAGCGCCGACCTCTTCGACCCATCCCGCATTTTCATGTCCCAGAATATAGGGCAATTGCACATCGGAGTTTTGCCGCCAGATACCTTCGATCACATGCAGGTCGGTTCGGCAGACCCCGGCCCCGCCAATGCGAACGATGACATCCATCGGGCCTTCGATTTCAGGGTCTGGAACGTCCTGATATATAACGAGTTCGCTTTTTGAAAGCTTCTCGTCATACTCGTGTAATACTGCTGCCCTCATTTATGGCCTCCCTGAATTTATCGTTATCTGTTGCATGCTGCGTGGCGACTATGACCAATGCTTTGCACATGGCATGCCAACCAGGGCCAGGCAGTTCTTTATCTATGTTTTTCAATGAGTTATATTGAATTTGGATTGCGAGAGATATTCAGAATCCGTTCAAAAAACCAACAGGTTGGCCAAGCCGCTGTTCAAAATCTGAACACTTGCCAAAACAGGCAGAAATTGCTCCCCTAACGGGGATATTCGACAAGAACCCCGCTGATTTTGTAATTCAGACCAGAGAAATGGTTTCGCGGGGGGCGGGAATATCTCGTGTTGTTGGGAGGATGGGCATGCTGTCGCGGAGCGAACGCCTGAAGCGGGCACGGATTACCCTGATGCAAGGGGGACAGGTTGGCGCAAGCCTGGCCAATCCCCGGATCGTGCAAAGCTGGGAGCGCTGTCTGGCCGCCGGACTGGACCCGCTTGCCAAGCCGGCCTCCCTGCAGGTCAGCGCCCATGAATTGCTGATGTTGCGCGAGCGTGACGAGTTGGCCCATCGCTTTGCGGTGGGCGAGATGCACGCTCTTTATCAGCAGATCGCGGGCAGCAATTTTCTGATCGCCTTTGCCAACGCCAACGGAACGGTTTTGGAGGTCGTTGCCGACGGGGATTTCAAGAATTCCGATCCGGGAAAGGCTATTGTTGCGGGGGCGGTATGGTCCGAGTTGCGCCGGGGCACCAATGCGCTTGGCACCTGTGCCACCGACCTCAGACCCATTATCGTACACGGAGAGGAACATTTTTTTCAGGACCATTGTGACGTCAGTTGCTTTGCTGCCCCGATTTTTCATTCCGACGGCACTTTGGCAGGGGTGCTGGATGCCTCATCGGATTGCAGCACCCGGCACGCCCATACTCTGGCTTTGATGCGCATGGCCGCCATCCACATGGAAAATTCCCTGTTTCTTGCCCAGCAGGATGAACATATTGTGGTTTTGTTCCATTCGCGCTGGGAACTGCTCAATTCGGTTTCAGGCGGACTGGCTTCATTTGATGTCGAGGGGCGGCTGAACTCGATCAATCAGCGGGGGCGGGAAATATTGCGTGGCCTGAGTGTTCGGCCCGGTGTTGCCTTTGAAGCCATTTTTGACCTTTCCTTTTCCGCCGCCCTTGAAGAAATGACCGACAGCCATCACCCCACCCTGCGCGATCATCTGGGGTCGCGCTATTCGGTTTTGTGGCGCAACCGGCACAGCTTTGAGAAAAGCAGGGACAAAGGGTCCTCTCCGACTGGCAGGCAGGCGGTGGCAAAGGCCCCCGGGAACAATGGCAAAAGACCAGCAGATGAATTGACTGGTACCACCGGCCCGATTGCAGCTGGCGTCTCCAGCGGAATCGTCGCCAGCGATCCGCGCATGCGCCATCTGCTGGCCCGGGTTTCCCAAGCCGTCCGGTTCAATCCCGCTTTTCTCATTCAGGGAGAAACCGGCACCGGAAAGGAGGTGCTGGCACAGCACATACACAAAAAATCCGGGCGGACCGGAGAGTTCATCGCCATAAATTGCGGCGCTCTGCCCGAACAATTGCTGGAAGCGGAATTGTTCGGCTACGTGCCCGGCGCCTTCACCGGGGCACAAGGGAAGGGCTCCGAAGGTCTGATGGCGGCGGCGGACAAGGGAACCCTGTTTCTGGACGAAATCGGCGACCTGACCATGTCAAGCCAGGTGGCCTTGCTGCGTTTTCTTGACAGTCATGAAGTGCGTCCAGTGGGCGGGGTCAGATCCAGGAAACTTGATCTGCAGATCGTTACCGCTACCAATGTGGATCTGGAACTGGCAGTGGCAGCAAAAACCTTCCGTCAAGATCTCTATTACCGGCTGGGGGTGGTCAGGCTGGAGATCCCTCCCCTTCGGGCCCGCCAGGATTTTGGGGAATTGGTGGAGCAGACATTGCTGGAGTTTTCTCCCGACCACCGCGTTACCCGCGATGCCGTTTCCCTTTTGGCAAGCTATCCGTGGCGCGGAAATATCCGTGAATTGAGATCCATATTGCTGCAACTGGTGATGAATACGGACAGAACAGTGATTTCAACTGCGGACGTTCAGTCCCTGCTTGGCTCGCCCCCAAACCCGGGGCAAAAGGCCGACCCCGGTTCCCTGCGGACAAAGATCAAAAACGAAGTCACCCAGATGCTACAGGTCAACGGCAACAATATCTCCCAGACCGCCAGGGCCCTTGGAGTGTCACGCAACACAGTTTACAAATATTCCCGCGACCTGAAACAGGCGCCTGCTGAGCAATAATACAGACCTGCCTGTCACGGGAGTGGTGTCGCAGCAATTGCGAGCAAAGAGAGGCTGAGGTGGTGATGGTTTTCTGGATGCTGTCCGCTTTGGGCTCACTCCGGGGGCACATGCCGGTTTAAGCGTTTGTTTACAACGCCAAGGACCGCGATCAGAACGATGGTAAAAATCACGAAGTAGAGACCTATTATCGGGTAGGGAACAAACGGATTGAAGGTCTTGTCGGCAAAATAGTTGGCATAATACAGCGCGTCTCCCTCCTGCCGCCAGGCTGGAAAGGATGAGAAAAAAACCAGCGCTGTGGCGTGGAACAAGAATATTGCTTCATTGGTATAGGAGGCCCAGGCCAGTCTTAGCATCGAGGGCCAGACAACACGCCGGAATTTCCTGAACGGGGTCATTCCCAGCGCGTCAGCCGCTTCAATATCCCCTTTGGGAACCGCCAACAGCGCCCCGTGAAAAATCTGTGCTGTGTAGGCGGTGGTGTTCAGGAACAAAACCACCAGCGCGCCCAGCCAGGCCTTGGTCAGCCAGCGGGTTTCAACGGTGATGTCGACAAAACCAAGGCTCAGGTCAAAGCCCAGTTTGGGGATGAGAACGAAGCTCTCATAGGCGATGAAAAACTGGATAAACAGCGGTGAACCACGGATTACAAAGATGAACGCCTTGGCCGGGAGTTGCAGCAGCGGTTGCGAACTTGCCCGCGCCAGCGCAACGCCGGTTGCGGCAAAAAAACCAAAAGCCAGTGCAAACAGTGCAAAATAGAGGTTCCAGATCATACCCGAGCCGATGAGCACAAACTGTTCGCAAAGCGTTATGTCGGCTTTGGGCAGCAGGCGTTCGCCAATGCCGATGGCGCGCAAGCCATATTCAACTATGGTTTCAGTGCAACTCACAGTGCGCCTCCGGCCGTGTCCTGCCCACGCGAGACATAACGCGTCAGGCGCTCAAACACCCGTTCGGAAACCCAGGTCAACCCCAGGTAAAACACCAGAAGAACGACAAAATAGGCCAGCCGCCAGTCGCCGTGGGGATAGGAATAGAGTCCGATCTTTATGCCGCCAAGTTCGCGGGCCCAATAAACGATGTCCTCAACCCCAAGCAGAAACAAGAGCGGAGTGGCCTTTATCAGAATCATCCACAGGTTGGAGAGACCAGGCAGTGCATATATCCACATCTGGGGCAGGTGAATGCGCCGGAATATCTGGCGCGGAGACATGCCAAAGGCCACTCCGGTCTCCAGTTGCCCCCGGGGCACCGCCTGCAACGCACCATACATGGTGTTGGCGGCAAAGGCGCCAAAAACCACGGCGAAACCCGTCATTGCAAGAAAAAATCCGTAAACCTCATGCTGCCATTGAGGGGCGCTTCCCAGGGGCATTTTTGCCTCCGGGCAAACTATAAAATCGCTTCCCTGACGGATGGGCTCACTCCAGTCCGGGCAAAGCATGATATGGCGCAGATACTCGATCCCCTGATCCAGGGCAATCAATGCAAAAAGGAAAAAGACGATATCAGGTATACCGCGCACCATCGAGGTGTATGCCAGCCCAACTGCGCGAACAGGGAAGAACCTTGAGCGCCGGGCCAACGCACCGGCAAAACCAAACAATAAAATGAAGGGCACCGTTACAAACAGCAGCACGAGCACCGTGCCAAAGCTCTTGTAAAATGCAAAATGCTTGGCAGTGGTCAAATAACAGGACCACCATTGAATACCATCAATGGCTGAAGGATCAGCGCAATATTCAAACATGACCGGAACCGCGTAGACCGGGCCGATATCGGCCCGGTCAGATTGTTAAAGAAATCAGTAGGATACCACCCGCCCGTCAAACCACTTGGCGATAAGAGCGGCCAGGGTGCCGTCAGCCTTCATTGAATCAATGGCTGCGTTGAGCTTGTCTTTGAGCTCACCATCAGATTCACGCACCCCGATGCCGACACCCCCGCCAATGGATACCGGATCACCTACAAAGGCCAACTCGCCATTGGAGGCGTCGATAATTCCGGCGAGATAGGACTCGTCGGCAAGCACCGCGTCGGCCTCACCCGAGGTCACGGCGGCAACCGTTTCATCCGGGGTTGCAAACTCCACCAGCGTGTAGCCGGTGCCTGCCAGATAGCCCGCCTGAATGGTTGCGGTCTGCGCTGCGACCACCGCGCCATCGCTCAGCTCTGCACCGGCCAGAGCCATGTAACGGCTGGGATCGGGGGGGAAATATTCCTGGGTGAAATCAATCACCTGGTCGCGCTCATCGGTAATCGACATGCCGGCGATAATGGTATCGTAGTTTCCCGAAGTCAGGTTGGGAATGATTGAATCCCACTCGTTGGTCACCCAGACGCAGTCCAGGTTGGCTCTGGCGCACAACTCGTCACCTACTTCACGCTCGAAACCGTCGACCTCGCCATTGTCGTTCACAAAGTTGAACGGAGGATAGGCACCCTCGGTTCCCATGCGCACGGTCTGTGCCGAAGCGGCGGCCGTGCCAAGTACTGCTGCAAGGGCCGTTGCCATTGCCATTTTTGCAAGAATGTTCATGTCTTTCTCCTTGTTGTCGTTCATGGTCTTCTTGTTGCTCACAGCGTGCTGGCCAGAAAGGCGCGGCAGCGCTCTGATTTGGGGTTTCCAAACACCTCTGCGGGCGGACCTTCTTCTTCCACCCGCCCTTCGTGCAGGAAAATAGTTTTGGAGCTGACCTCGCGGGCAAACCCCATCTCATGAGTAACCACTATCATAGTGCGCCCGGCATCGGCCAGCTTGCGGATTACACGCAGGACTTCGCCCACAAGTTCGGGGTCGAGGGCTGAGGTAGGCTCATCAAACAACAGCACCTTGGGGTGCATGGCCAGAGCGCGGGCAATGGCGACGCGCTGTTGCTGACCACCGGAGAGCTGGGCGGGGTAGACATCGGCCTTTTGTGCGATGCCAACCTGCTCAAGCGTTTCCATCGCCTCGTTGCGGGCTTGTGCCTTGTCCCTTCCGAGCACCTGCACCGGGCCTTCCATGACGTTTTGCAACACGTTCATGTGCGACCACAGGTTAAAGTTCTGAAACACGAACCCGAGCTGGCTGCGCAGACGCTGGATTTGTTTTGCGTCCGCGCCCAGCAGGCGACCGCGCCGGTCCTTGCGCACTATCACTTCCTCACCATCGAGCACGATACGCCCCTCGTCGGGGGTTTCCAGAAAGTTGATGCAGCGCAGAAACGTACTCTTGCCCGAACCCGAACTGCCAATAATCGAAATGACATCGCCTTCATGGGCTCTCAGCGACACACCTTTAAGAACTTCAAGCCCGCCAAAGCTCTTGTGAATATTGTCAGCGATAAGGGCAATCGGCTTGTCGTTCAAAAAGGCTGTTCCTCAATAAGTCCATTCTCAGCATCTGCCATGGTGGGCAAGCCGACTATATTATCGCTCGATAACCTGTGGCAGATTTTATCTTTTCGCAAGCACGAATTCGGTATTTAGAGCAATGCTTTTAGGGAACGCAGATCCAGTGAGCGGGCCAAGGGTGTAGCCAAACAAGCGCCTTACAAGTTTTTCACGAGGGAAGGAGGATGACCTGCGTCGTGCCTTTTGCCAGTTCAATATCGTTCCGGTTCATCAGCGAGAAGGCGGTAGACAGGCCATCAGCCTCGGCCGCAGAGCCGGATATGACAGTAACTTGTCTCCATTTGCCCCCGGGATATCCCGTTTGCGGGTCAATGATATGTCCTTCCGCCCCCGCCCTGTCAAACACTGTGCCCAGCGGCGCAGATGTGGCAATGGCGCTGTTGCTGAGAGGAGCTGTTTCGCCGTTCTTCCCGCCGATGGCCACCGGCCAGCCAGCGCCGTCGGGACCCGGACCGAGCGCCGCGATTTCTCCAGTATTTACCAGCACATTGGAAACAGAGTTTCGCCGGAAATAGTCAGCTATCCTGTCAGCGATAAAGCCTTGGGCGATACCATTTAGAGTGAGCATCACCCCGGCCCTTTCAAAGGAAATGCGCGAAGGAGAGAACGACACCTTCTCCCAGCCGGTAAGCGCGCGCGCCTCTTCAATCCGGGCGACAGAGGGCGCATGGCCTTCAGACCAGGCGCGCGCATAAAGCGACCACAGCGCCTGCACACTGGGGTCGAACGCTCCGGCGGTGCGCAGGTTTATGGCAGCACAAAGCGAAAGCAATTCAACCATCTCAAATGAAGGAGAGAACAAGACACCGTCCCGGTTCAGCCGGGAGAGTTCGCTGTCGGCGATATAAAGGCTGAAAATATTCTCCAGCCTGCGGATTTCAGAGATTGCGCCCCTAACAAGCGTTTCAGCCCGGGGGTGGTCCAGAATGATATGGGCCTCAGCCCCCAGCGCCAGCCCGCGCCAGCTATAAGCATTAGGTGTTGCCCGCGCGCCCACAACGGGCAGGGCGGCAACACCGGCCAGAATGCCCAAAACTCGCCTGCGCTTCATTTTCTAGCCTCCTCCGGGCGACATGTTTTCCATGGTGCTCACATCGCTCTCGCCATTCATTGAGGGCATTTGCATCTCACTATGCTCGAGGGGAGCCAGAACCATCTCCGCTGTAATTTCGCCAAGCCCCAGAATTTCTCCGCCGCGCTCGCTCGAGAAATCCTGCGCTTTTTCCTCGTCGCTGAAGGGCACAAATTCGGGCGCGCCCATGCCCCCTTTGGCGTCAGAACCAACCACATAAAAGGCTGTCTCCGCGTCAATCCAGTTGCCAACACCCATTTCATCCCAGCTTTGCGCAACGCCGATGTCGTTGACATAAACCGCCAGAATTTTCGCCGTCTGTTCAGGCGACCTGAGATAGACCAGACCATCACGCACCGAAGAGAACCAAAGCGGTTCGTCCCTGCCGGCTATATGCACCTGCGCCCGCGGACCCACATGGTTCATGACGATCATCTGGTCAGAATGGCCAATATCGTCTTCGCTCAGGATTGCGGGTTCGGGCTTTGGTGTGGTCACATCGTTTTGACAAGCGGCCAGAAGGGCCAGAAACGCCAGCGCCAATATTGTTTGAACAAATCTCATGGTTCTACTCTCCTAAAAGCAATCCAGGCCAGAAACAGCGCCAGTACCGGCCAGCCAAGAAGCGATATCAGCAATCCCGCTTTGTCGGTTTGAGGCCCCAGGGCGTTAAGACCGCTGGCAAGCGCTGCTACTGAAACCTCAGGCATATTGAGCAGCCGGAAGGCATCCGCCGGGTTGGCCAGCAACAAATGCGGAAAGATGCTGGTTGTGAAATAACCGCCATTGTCAGCGATCAGCGCGCCAAGCAGGCCAAGGTCGTAAAGAACAACCAACACCAGCCAGACGATGACAACCACCCCGGCGGCGGCACCGGGCTGGCGCATGAGCGCGGAGACCGCATAACCAATCCCCAGAAACGTGGCCCCCAGCGGCAACGCTGTTGCATAGAGCAATAGCAGAGGCGCAAAGGAAAGGTCGGCCAGACCGTGCTGCCAGATGACCAGCATTGCCGAAAGCGCCAGCCCTGCGGCCAGCGCAAAGCCCAGCACAACAAAATGGGCCAGGAATTTTCCCAGCAATATTTCGCCCCTTGAGAGCGGATAGGCAAGATTAAGGGCCAGCGTTCCACGCTCGACCTCTCCGGCGATGGCGTCAAAAGAAAGCAACAGCGCAATCAGGGGCACCAGATAAACGGAAAGGGTGGTGATTGAAGTTGCCGCCACGGTTAACGGGTCAACGCCCAGGGCGCCCGCGGTGGCTCCACCTGCGAGGGTCAAAACAAAAGAAAACAGCGCCATCATCAACACAGAGGTAGCGACCCACATATTGCGCCGGGCCACCACAAGTTCCAGTTGCGCAATTGCAACAATCCCCATCACAGCGCCTCCCTGTCGGGGCTTGAAAAATGCCGGTAGAGTTCTTCCAGACTGGCTGGCGCAACCTCAACATCGCGAACCAGGTCGCCAAGGCTCGTGACCCGGCCAAGGGTGGTAATTTTTTCGTCCTGCAGGCAGGTCAGTTCCACCACCTGGCCGTTTATGCGCTTTGCGCTCAACGCGCCCGCCACCTGCTCAACACCGTCGGGCGTGGTGGTAACCCTGAGCACAATGGGCATGGCGGCGGCCTTGCGCAGCGCCGTCAGGTCGTCATTCGCCACAAGTTTTCCCTTTGAAAGTATGGCAATGCGGTCGGTGCGCGTTTCAAGCTCGGTCAGCGCGTGGGATGAGAGCAGAACCGCTGATCCGGCGCTGGCGAGGTCGCGCACAATATCGTAGAATTCGTGCCGCGAAACCGGGTCCAGCCCGCTGGTGGGTTCGTCAAGCAGAACCAGTTCAGGTTTACCCAGTATTGCCTGGGCCAGGCCAATCCGCTGGCGCATACCCTTGGAATAGGTACGGATTTTCCTGTCTGCCGCCTCCGCCAGCCCGACACGCTCAAGCAGTTCGTCGGCCTGTCCAGCAGAAACAGATTTGAGGCGGGCAAAATGATGAAGCTGTTCGCGTCCGCTCAGCGTGCCCTGAAAGGCCACGCTTTCAGGCAGGAACCCGATTGACCTGCGCGCTCCCGTCGAGCCGGGCGAATGGCCAAGCACATCTATGGAGCCGGCGCTTAGCGGGGTCAGTCCAAGGATCATCTTGATCAGTGTGGTTTTGCCAGCGCCATTGTGGCCAAGCAGAGCGATGCGTTCTCCGGGGTCAATTTTGAAGCTGACGCTGCGAACTACTTCTGTCAGGCCATATCGCTTGACCGCATTGCTGATGGATAAAGCGCTCATTGAATTTCTTTCCATGGCGTAATTTTTGGATCCACCGGCTGCATCAGGGGCGCACTGTCCATAACTCCGCCGGGCAGCAGGGCGGGAAACGCGCCTTGCGACCAGCGGACAAGTTGCACAGCGGGTGACCCCAGAAGCAGCCTGGCCGCCGGTTGCCTCCACAGCACCTGATCCATGGCGTCGTTGGGCCGGTAGGGAGCATCGGCAATGCCATCGCCGTTCAGGTCGAAACCTGGATGGTCGGACCAGTAGTTTCCCCGCCCGTTATAGCTCCAGTCGACCCAGCTTGTACCTGCATACTGGACCTGCACCTGATTGCCGACAAATCCGTTGCCATAGAGCTGATTGCGTTCGGATCCGGCGGTGAAGTGAACCCCGATGCCGCAGCCCGAGAACAGGTTCCCCGCAAAAATGTTCTTGTGAGAATTGTAGATGAACAGGCACTTTTCGCTGACCTGCTCAATGCGGTTGTCAATGATCTCGCTTTCATTGGTGTAATTCATCATGATGCCGTGGTCGCGATCCCCCCGCGAGAGATTGTTCTCAACCCTGACATTGTTGGAATTCATGATGGCATAACCCAGATGGTTGCCCAGCGAGACATTGCCCGAAACCACGCTGTCGTGCACATACATGTAATGAATGGCAAACCTGAGATCGCGAAAGCGGTTATCTGAAAATTCATTATCGCTGGAAACGTTGGCAAAAATACCGTCCCG
>DROE01000074.1 GCA_011322005.1 Devosia sp. | reverse complement strand
CGGCGTCCGGGTCGCAACCGGTGATATCGCCAAGCATGCGCCGGGCGCGCATTTTGAGTTTGTCATTGCTGGCCACCATATCGACCATATGGCCCTTGTGGACCTTGTTCAGGCCAATCATCAGCGTGGTCGAAAACAGTCCAAGCGCTATCTTCTGGGCAGTTCCGGCCCCCAGACGGGTTGAGCCGGCAAGAACTTCGGGGCCGGAGCGCAGCAGAATTCCAATCTCGGCGTCCCCGAGCAAGGGCGCGCCGGGATTGTTGGCAAAGGCAATGGTGAGCGCGCCCGCAGCATGGGCAGCCTTAACTGCTGCGCGGGTAAAGGGTGTGGTGCCGCTCGCTGCCAGCGCCACCATCACGTCGCTGGCGCCCAGCTTTGCTTGTGCCACCAGCTGGCGGGCTGTTTCTTCATCGTCCTCCGCCCCTTCGACCGCTGAAGTCAGCCCGGCATCGCCCCCGGCGAAGAGAAAAGCAAGGCGTTCGGACGGCCAGCCGAAGGTGGGCGTCAGTTCAATACCGTCAAGAACGCCAAGGCGGCCCGAAGTCCCCGCCCCGACATAGATAATGCGGCCCTCGTCGCCGGACAGGCGTTCTGCGGCAGCGATGGCGGACTTTTCGATGTCGGCCAGAGCGTTCCGGACCGCGTTCAAAGCCTGTTGCTGGCCTTCAAGCAGGGTTGCAAGAATTTTGCTTGGTTCCCAGGTTTCAAGCTCGGCAAAACAAGGCTGACGCTGTTCGGTTTCGCGTGTCGTACCGTCGGATTCGGGTTTTCGCCCGTCTTTGTTACTGCCGTGACTGGATGGCACTTTTTTCCCTCTCTGATACCAATAAGTTACCAAATAGCGGCGATGCGGGCAATGGCAAAGTCCTTCACCCCCATCGCCCGGCTAATGTTTTGAAATAATGCCGTTTATCGGACACCCTTGCCAAGTGTCACGTAAAAAGTGCAGAATAATTGGTATCTTATTGAGTCTGTTCCGTTGGGGAAGCATAAGTTGAAAAGCCAGTTCCAAAACAAGTCAGGGCGTTTCCTGTTCTGCCTCGATGTGGGCGGTAGCAAAACCCGGGGCGCGCTTTTTGACAGTGAGGGCAAGGAACTGGCGCGCGCCAGTGCAGCGGGAGGGGCGCTGTCCCTTGGAGTTGAGTGCTCGCGGAACGCCTTAGTCGAGGTTTGGAACAAGCTGTGCGAGGTAGCGCCGGAAGCAGGACCGTCTGTGGCCAACACCGAACTGTGGGCCGGAATTGCCGGGCTCAGCCTGCCGGGGGCAGTTGAACAACTGGCGCTGGAACTTAGCAATTTTGCGACCACGAATTTTGTCAACGACGGATATGGGGCGCTGCTGGGGGCAACCGGGGGCGGTCCGGGAGCGCTGATTTCGGTGGGAACCGGAGTTGTTGCCCTGCGACTTGACCGGGCCGGGCGCTGCCTCACGCTTGGCGGCTGGGGCCAGCCTGCGGGCGATATTGGCGGGGGGGCGTGGCTGGGACGCGAAGTGCTGAGTCACCTGTTCAAGCAATTGGATGGAGTGGAAACGGCTTTGCCAATTCCCGATGTTCGGGTTCAGGGAATTCTTCAGATCACCGGCGGCAGTT
>DROE01000073.1 GCA_011322005.1 Devosia sp. | reverse complement strand
TACCGAACAACGCGACGAGATTTTTTTCTTCGTCAAGGGTGACGAGTACACTTTTCTGGGCTTGACTTTTGATCGGCATCTGTTCGGCACCAGAGAGGGGACGCTTTATCTCCTTGGCACCGACCTGCGGGGCAGGGATATGCTTTCACGCATCATCTACGGTTCGCGTGTCACCCTGACGATCGGTCTGGTGGGGGTGGCTCTGATGGTTGTTCTGGGTGCGTTTGTTGGCGCGTTATCGGGCTATATTGGCGGTTTTGTCGATATGGTGGTGCAAAGGGTTATTGAAGTTTTCCGACTGTTTCCCCCAATCCCCCTGTGGTTGGCGCTGGCGGCAGCCGTGCCCCCGCAACTACCCTCAATATATGTGTTGGGTTCCATCGTAATCATTTATGGATTTATTCAATGGCCAGGGCTGGCGCGCGAAGTTCGGGGGTTGGTGCTTGTCTTGCGGGAAACCGAATTTGTGCTGGCTTCCCAGGCTGCGGGCGCAGGCACCTTCTGGGTTGTACGCAAGCACTTGATCCCCAGTGTCCTGCCCCATCTGTTGGTGACTGCAACGCTTGGTGTCCCTGTCGTTATCATCTTTGAGAGCACGCTGAGCTTTTTTGGCCTCGGGGTTAAGCCGCCGACCATCAGTTGGGGATTATTGCTGCAACAATCCCAGAAGCTTGAGGTCCTCAGCTTTTACCCCTGGTTGCTTGCACCAGCCGTATTTCTTGTGGCTGCTGCGCTGCTGTTCAACTTTGTTGGCGATGGCATTCGTGATGCTGTTGACCCCTATTCGTGAGGGCGGGGCCTGTGAATAAAAACACTTGGGATGACATGTTGCTTGAGGTGCGCGATCTCAAGACGCAGATTAAAACGGACCACGGCATTGTGCGTGCTGTGGAGGGTGTAAGTTTTACCCTGCGTGCGGGCCAGACCCTGGGAATAGTGGGCGAAAGCGGCTGCGGAAAGTCCATCACCGCACTGTCCATAATGGGCTTGCTGCCCGGCGGCAACGCCAGGATAGCCGGTGGCGAAATTCTCTACCGGCGGGCCGATGGAAAGATGATCGACCTTGCAGTACTGGCCCCCGGAGGTGCTGAAATGCGCGCCATCAGGGGCAATGAAATCGCCATGGTCTTTCAGGAGCCCATGAGTTCACTCAATCCGGTTTACACCATAGGCGACCAGATTATGGAGTCGGTGCTTCTGCACCAGAAGGTGGATAGAGTAGAAGCGCGCAAGCGGGCGATCACCATGCTCGACCTGGTGGGTATTCCCGCCTCAAATCAGCGTGTCGATGAATATCCTCACCAACTGAGCGGAGGCATGCGCCAGCGCGTAATGATCGCCATGGCGCTGTCATGCAATCCGCGACTGCTGGTTGCCGATGAGCCCACCACGGCGCTTGATGTCACCGTTCAGGCGCAAATTCTTGCGCTTATCAAGGATTTGCAGTCAGAGTTTAATATGGCGCTGATCCTGATTACCCACGATCTTGGCGTGGTACGCGAGGTGGCGGATACGGTCAGCGTAATGTATTTTGGAAACGTGGTTGAACAGGCAGATGTCGCAAGGATTTTCAAAAATCCGACCCACCCCTATACCCAGCGGCTTCTCAAAGCCATTCCCCGCATTGGAAGCCATGAAAAATTGCAACAGATTGATGGATCAGTTCCTTCGGCCTATGCGGCAAGGCTTGGGTGTGAATTTGCGGCGCGTTGCCTGGAAACCCGGGAAATCTGCCAGACAGAACTGCCCGAAATGAAACCCGTTGAGGCGGCGCACTATGTGCGGTGCTGGCAGAGGGAGGGTGCGACTGGCACCACGGACAAATGAGCGGTGTCGATGACGTAATCCTTTCGGTGAGTGACTTGAGCAAGTATTTTCCGGTGCGCAAAGGCTTTTTTCGCCGAGTTGCGGGCAATGTTCAGGCCGTGGAAGATGTTTCCTTTCAGGTCGAGCGCGGCGAAACTTTGGGGCTGGTTGGGGAAAGCGGTTCGGGAAAAACTACGCTGGGGCGAACGCTGGTTCGCTTGATTGAACCAACCCGCGGTGAGATAGTTCTCAGCCAACTGAACAAAAAACCAGTAGAACTCGCCAGTCTGAGCGCGCGCGCGCTCAAGCCAATTCGGGCGGATTGCCAGATTATTTTCCAGGACCCAAGAGCGTCGCTGAACTCGCGCATGTCGGTGGGAGAAATTGTTGCCGAACCCCTGCATATCCACAAAGTGGGCACAAGGCGCGAGCGAATGGTGCGGGCACGTGAATTACTTGAACTGGTCGGATTGAACGCCGATGACGCCACGAGATACCCCCATGAGTTCAGCGGAGGGCAGCGCCAGCGCATTGGCATCGCCCGGGCCCTGAGCCTGAACCCCAAACTGATCGTATGCGACGAGCCGGTGTCGGCACTGGACGTCTCCGTGCAGGCACAGGTGCTCAACCTGCTCAAGGGCCTGCAGGAAGAGCTGGGGCTTACCTATATATTCATCACCCACAATCTGGGGGTCGCCAGTTACATGTGCGACCGGATCATGGTGATGTATCTTGGTCGACTGGTTGAAATAGCTTCCGCTGACGAGCTCTACAAGCGTCCATTGCACCCCTACACTGCGGCCCTGATTTCATCCATGCCCGACGTCGACGAACAAGGGAGCGGCGGGCGCGAGGTCCTGCAAGGCCAGATTCCAGACCCCGCTGACCCACCACCGGGTTGCCGCTTTCACACCCGCTGCAAATTTGCTGCCGGTGTCTGCTCGACCCAAATCCCTCAATTGCGCGAGACTGCGGGTTCGAACACTCTTGTGGCCTGTCATCGGGCGGAAGAGCTGGAGTTGTGAAGCGCTGTGCGTGTACCCAATGGAAAACGCGCGCCCATGCCCAGGCCTAACAGCAGACTTTCACAAAGGTGCCGGTGTGCCCGAAAGCCGGTTCGGTCAGACCGGTGAGGCCACAACATCATTGATGTCGCAACATGACAACAAAAAGAACACGCATTTCTCGTAGGTTTATCAGTAGGTCGCTCGAGAGTCTTCCGAAAAGGGAGGGAAGGTTGATGTTTGTTGGTTGAGGGCTCAATGGGCAACAGGAATATCGCGCCTTCAACCTGTCATGCCATTACGATTCTTGTCGACTGACAGAAATGGTTCAACACCCGTCGCAGGTTTGCTCTTGATGTTTGCAGAACGAGCGTCCCGCAGCTGAAACGGCCCGCGGGATCATCAACGCTGAACGCCTGCCATCGGCCAGATAAACCCGAATTGTTAGGGCGTGTTCGGCCTTCTTTGGCCGGAATCTGCCCCCGACTCCCGCCGGCAAGACTGGCGCTTGGCTGACAGGCCCAGCCAGACCGCGTTATTGAAGATCGGCAGGCAGTACCTGTTCGGGCATGTTCTGAAAGCAGACCGGGCGCAGCCAGCGCCGAATGGCAAGCGTGCCCACCGAAGTATGACCGAAATTGGTTGAAGCGGGGTAGGGGCCGCCATGAACCATGGCGTCTGAAACCTCGACGCCGGTGGGGAAACCATTTGCAAGTATTCGACCCGCCTTGCGCACCAGTATGGGCAAAAGAGAACTGGCGGCCTTCTCATCAGCCTTGTCCATATGGATGGTACAGGTGAGCTGGCCCCTAAGGCTGTGAGCTACAGCAAGCATTTCTTCCAGACCTTCAACCTCCACAATGAGGCCCAGGGGACCGAATACCTCCTCACCAAGGTTCGGGTTGGCAAGCCACTCGGCACCGGTGGTGCGATAGAGATTTGGCATGGCGGTGCGCGGTTCGCTTCTTGAACCCAACAACTCTTCAACCCCCGCTGAACCAGCCATCTGCTCACGCCCATCTTGGTACGCCTGCGCGATTCCCTCGGTCAGCATGGTTTGCGCTCCGGTCTCCGAAAGTGCGCCTTGCGCCCTCTGAGCGAAATGCTCAGCCTCTTCGCCCGCCACGACAACAGCAACGCCCGGATTGGTGCAGAACTGGCCCGCGCCCATGGTCAGGGATGTGGCCCAGCCTCTGGCGATTTCCGCACTCCTGTCTTTGAGTGCTGCGGGCATCAGGAACATGGGGTTCACGCTGCCCAGTTCGCCAAAAAACGGAATCGGGTCGGGCCGTGCTGCGCACAGGTCAAAAAGCGCGCGCCCGCCAAAAAGAGAGCCGGTAAAACCAACCGCCCGGATGAGCTTGTGCTGTACCAGTGCCTGTCCCGCTTCCCGGGTTCCCCCCTGAACCAGAGAAAAAACGCCGGGGTGCATGGAACATGATTTGATGGCCGCCTCAATGGCCTGAGCGACGATTTCGCTGGTGCCGGGGTGGGCGGAGTGCCCCTTGACGACCACCGGGCAGCCTGCGGCCAGCGCTGAAGCCGTGTCGCCACCGGCCACCGAAAAAGCCAGCGGGAAATTGGAAGCGCCAAAAACCGCCACCGGGCCGACCGGCAATTGCATCATGCGCAGATCGGGGCGGGGCAGGGGGGTGCGCCGGGGCAGGGCAACATCGTGGCGGCGATCCAGATAATCGCCCTTTTCGATATGGTCGGCAAACAGGCGCAACTGGCCGGTCGTGCGACCGCGTTCGCCTTCAAGCCGAACATCGGGCAGCCCGGTTTCGCGGGTGCCAATTTCGGTTATTTCATCGCCACGGGCCTCGATTTCCTCAGCGATGGCGCGCAAAAAAGCGGCCCGCTCAGCCCGTGAAGTCCGGCTGTAGCTGGAAAAAGCCTCTTCTGCGGCGACCGCCGCTGCTTCGACATGTTCTGGCAGGCCCACAGCAAACTCATCCGCTGCTCCTTCCACCGGCATGTTGGGAAATGTTGTGGATCCTTCTAACCATATTCCCGAGATAAAATGTCCGCCATGCAGCATCTTGCTGTCCCCTAAATCAGGCCGCGCCGGGCCAAGTTACTGATCAGTGTTCGTACGCCAAATGTCCAGGCAGGGCACTGCGTGGAAAGGTCGACGACGTTTTTGAGTTCGCCCAGGCCCTTGCAGGAAATTGTGACCACATCCCCGCACTTGTGAGTGAAGCCCTCTCCTTGAACGTCCCGGTCCAGGGTAGGCGCAAACGCGGTTCCAAGAAACAGCATAAACCCGTCGGGATATTGATGATGGTCTCCAATGGCCTGGGCAACAAGTTCCTCCGGATCACGACTGATACCGGTCATGGAGGAGGAGCCGTCAAGCGTAAACCCGTCTTCTCCTTCCACGCGAAGTGTCAACAGGGCTTCTCGAATATCTTCGAGCGTGAACGCCTCGTCAAACAGGCGAATGAACGGCCCGATAGCGCAAGATGCATTGTTGTCTTTTGCCTTTGACAACAACAAGGCGGAGCGGCCCTCAATATCGCGCAGGTTGACATCGTTGCCCAGCGTTGCGCCGACAATCCTGGCTTTGGAGGAAACGCAAAGCACTATTTCGGGCTCTGGATTGTTCCAGTTCGACGAGGGATGCAGACCAACCCTGGCCCCATGACCAACAGAGGAAAGAACTTGCGCTTTTGAGAATATCTCTGCATCCGGGCCGATGCCGACCTCAAGATACTGACTCCACAGCCCCTCTGCAATGAGTGCGGATTTGAGATGGGCGGCCTCACGGGAACCGGCGCGCAAATCACGCAGATTTTCTCCAACAACAGATCCGACCCGGGCGCGAATGGCTTCGGCGCGCGAGGAATTGCCCCCGG
>DROE01000072.1 GCA_011322005.1 Devosia sp. | reverse complement strand
GCGTTGAGTTCAAACAAGGGGGCAAACGGATTTTCGCAGAAGCGAGGGGCGAAACCATTTTGAGCGCCGGCTCCATCGGCTCGGTGCAGATATTGCAGCGCTCGGGCATCGGTCCGGCCGAATGGTTGGCGCCGCTTGGCATCGAAATAAGGCACGAACTGGCCGGGGTCGGGCGCAATTTGCAGGACCACTTGCAGCAGCGGGCAATCTACAAGGTATCCGGGGTCAAAACCCTGAATGTGGACTATCAGTCCATGCTCAAGCGGGTGTGGATGGGGCTGGAATACGCACTCTTGCGGCGCGGGGCACTGTCCATGGCTCCTTCGCAGCTGGGGCTGTTCACCCGATCTTCACCCGAACGGGAGAGGGCCAACATAGAATTTCATGTGCAACCGTTGTCGCTGGACAAATTCGGTGATCCCCTGCACGACTTTTCCGCTATCACTGTGAGTGCCTGCAATCTGCGGCCTACCTCGCGCGGAACAATCCGCATTGTTTCGTCTGCGCCGGGGGAAGCACCAGAAATTGCGCCAAACTATCTGAGCACCGACGAAGACAGAACCGTTGCTGCCAACGCTATCCGGGTAACCCGCAAGCTGATGGCACAGGATGCGTTGATGCCTTTTTCACCGGAAGAATATCTGCCCGGCCCGCTGGTGGATGACAGCGAGCAAGCGCTGGTCGCGGCGGCGGGGGATATTGGCACGACGATTTTTCACCCGGTGGGGACGGCTAAAATGGGGCTGGCCAGTGATCCTCTGGCGGTGGTGGATGCAAGGCTGAAACTGTTCGGGCTGGAGGGCTTGCGCGTTGCTGACGCTTCGGTGATGCCCAGTATCATCTCGGGCAACACCAACACGCCCACGATAATGATTGCGCAGAAAGCGGCCGACATGATTATGGCTGATATGAGAGAATGACAAGCTTACCCAGGGGACAAGGGCGGCGAAGTGGCTACTCGGCGAGAAAGCAGGCGACGCGGCTTTTGTTTTTTTGTTCCATCCCTGGCCGTTCATTTTTGCAACGCTCAACGGCGATGGGGCAGCGGGGGTGATAGGCGCAACCGGAGGGGGGATTGATGGGATCGGGGATTTCGCCCTTTGGCGGTTCGACCTCGCGGCCAAAACCATCCAGCTTGGGCGCCGCTTCGAGCAACATTTGTGTGTAGGGATGGTGGGGGTTGCCGAATAGTTCGTCTCTTGGTGCCTCCTCGATCAGCCGCCCCAGATAGAGAACGCCAATGGTGTCAGCCATGTGCTGGACGATGGTCAGGTCGTGGGAAATAAACAGGTAGGTGAGGCCAAACCTCTCGCGCAAATCACTCATTAGGTTGAGGACCTGGGCCTGCACCGAGACATCAAGGGCTGAAGTTGGTTCGTCGCAGACGATGAGTTTTGGTTCGGCAGCCAGGGCCCGGGCGATACAGATACGCTGGCGCTGGCCGCCGGAAAACTCATGGGGGAATTTTGAAACATCGGCGGCGGAAAGCCCCACCTGTTCGAGCAACTTCTCCGCCAGACCGTGGGCGTCACCACCGCGTGCCGTTACCGGCTCTTCGATAATGTCTTTGACCTTCCAGCGCGGGTTGAGAGAAGCGAAGGGGTCCTGAAAAATCATCTGGATCCCGGCGCGGGTTTGCTCAAGCCTTGTCTTGTCTGCTTCGCGGGCGAGATCAACACCGTCCACCCGGACAACGCCGCTGGTGGGGGACAAGAGACCAACGACGATCTTGCCGATGGTGGACTTGCCCGACCCGCTTTCCCCAACCAGCGCATAGATGCTGTTTTTCTTCACATCAAAACTGACATCGGACACGGCCTGTAGAATGGCTTTCTTCTTGCCCTCAATAACCCGGTTGAGCCAGGGGGGGGAAACATCGAAATCGCGGGTCAGGTGCTGAACTGTTACCAGCGCCTCTTCGGTTTTGTTTTTGCTCATGACCTGGCTCCGCTCGCATACCAGCAGGCGGCATTACCCCCTCCGGAGTCAAGATTCGGGGCGGGTGGGCGACGACATTTGTCTTTTGCGATGGGGCAGCGGGGATTAAAGGCGCAACCGTCCGGCAGGTCGGTCAGGCGGGGCATGGCACCGGGGATCTGGCTGAGGCGTTTCTTGCCCTTGGCGGCCAGGGGGGTGGAGGCCATCAGCCCTTGTGTGTAGGGGTGGATGGGCGCGGTGAGCACATCACGTACGGGGCCGATCTCGGCCAGCCTTCCAGCGTACATAACCGCCACCTCGTCGGCGGTTTCAGCGATCACTCCCATGTCGTGGGTAATCAGCATGATGGCGGTGCCCCGTTCCCGGCACAGGCGCTTGAGCAGCGCAATGATCTGGGCCTGCACAGAAACATCAAGAGCAGTGGTTGGCTCGTCGGCGATGACAAGGGAGGGCTCTGCGCAAAGAGCCAGCGCAATGACCACCCGCTGGCGCATGCCCCCGGAAAACTCGTGGGGGTAGGAGTTGATACGCTGGGCGGCGGCGGGTATGCCTACCTCCTCCAGCGCGGCGACGGCACGGTTCTGGGCCTCGGTTTTGCCGACGGGGAGGTGCTCCAGAATGGTTTCGGTAAGTTGCTCCCCGATGGGCAGGAGCGGGTTGAGGGAGGTCAGGGGGTCCTGAAAAACCATGCCGATTTCCTTGCCGCGCACCTTGCGCAGCGCCTCGCGCGCCAGATTGTCAATTCGTCTGCCCTTTAGCCGGATTTCGCCGCCAGCGATGTGGGCGGGGGGGTCGAGCAGGCCGATAACGGCGTTGCCGGTCATGGATTTGCCGGCCCCGCTTTCACCGACCACTCCAAGGATTCTACCCTGCTCAATGTCAAAACTGAGCTTGTCCACGGGGGTCAGGGTTCCCTGACGTGTGGGGATTTCAACGCTCAGATTGGCAACGCTCAACACCGGTTCTCTGCCCGCTTGTTTATTCATCAACGCAACCTTGGATTGAGAACGTCACGCAGCCAGTCACCCAGAAGGTTGACCGAGAGCGCCAGCGCCAAAAGGGTGATGGAGGGAAACAGGATTATCCACCACTCCCCAGAAAACAGAAAACCCTGACCTATACGGATAAGAGTGCCAAGGGAGGGTTGGGTCGGCGGGGCACCCACACCAAGGAAGGACAATGTTGCTTCAGCGATAATGGCCAACGCCAGGGAAATAGTTGCAATCACCAGCACCGGCCCCAGTACGTTGGGCAGGATATGGCGCAACATTATGCCAGCGGAGCTCCTTCCGTTAAGGCGGGCAGCCTGCACATATTCCTTGTTTTTTTCAACCATGGTCGCCCCGCGTACCACGCGGGCGAACTGCACCCATTCGGAAAGGCCGATGGCAATAATCAGCACCCAGATGGCCATCTCGTCGCGCTGGTCAATGGGGGTAAAACCCTTGGCAATGCCAAAAATCAGCATGGCAACCAGAATGCCGGGAAAGGTTAGTTGCACGTCAGCGATGCGCATGATGAGAGCGCCAATCCAGCCACCCACATAACCGGCAATCAGTCCCAGCGTCACCCCAAGGGTCATGGCGAAAGCCACGGCTGCAAAGCCGACAAACAGGGAAACACGCATGCCAAACAGGATTGTTGAAAACACATCGCGCCCCTGATCGTCGGTGCCAAGCCAGAACGTCTCGCCGGTGAACTGGTTGGGTTCCATTGGTACAGAAAAGCCGTTCATCAGGTTCAAAGTGGCGGGATCGAACGGATTGTGGGGGGCAATCATGGGCGCAAGCACCGCACCCAAAATCAATGTCAGCGCCACAATAAACGAAATGATGGCCACCGGGGTGCGCCGGAACGACCACATGAAGTCGGATTTCCAGGCGCGGGAGAATGTTTCCCCTAGTGCGTTCGCCATTATTTCTCTCCCCCTCGTCTGTCGAGGCGCAGCCTTGGATCAATGGCGAAATAAAGCAGGTCAACGATGAGATTGATGGAAACGAACATCACTGAAATCAGCATCAGATAGGCGGCCATAACCGGAATATCAACAAAGCGGATGGCGTTGATAAACAGCAGACCAACCCCGGGCCACTGAAAGACAGTCTCGGTGATTATGGCAAAGGCAATGATGGCGCCGAGTTGCATTCCGGTGACGGTAATTACGGGAACCAGCGTGTTTTTCAGCGCGTGGCGGAAATAGACAGACTTGTCCCTCAGTCCGCGGGCGCGGGCAAAGCGGATATAATCCTGGCGCAGAACTTCGAGCATTTCGGAGCGCACCAGGCGCATGATCAGGGTCATCTGGTAAAGACCCAGCGTTATGGCGGGTAGAATGAGGGCCTTGAGGCCACTCTGGGTCAGGAGCCCGGTACGCCACCAGCCCAGATCAACAACATCGCCGCGCCCGAAACTGGGCAGCCAGCCCAATTCGACGGCGAACAGATAGATCAGCAGAATGCCTATCAAAAATGTGGGCAGGGAGACACCGATCAATGACAGCGTCATTATGGTGTTGGCGGCCCAGCCATTGCGCCTTATGGCGGTAAAAACCCCCAGCGCCACGCCAAATATGACAGCGAGAACGGCGGACACGAAGGCCAGTTCAAGGGTTGCGGGCAGTCGTTCGGAAATGACCTCTGAAACCGGACGGCCCTGGCGGTAGGAAATACCAAAATTGCCCTGCACCGCACCTTCCAGAAACCGGTAATATTGAACGGGAAAGGGCTGATCCAGCCCCAACTGGACGCGCAGGCGCTCTATATCGGCGCCGGTCCGCTCCTGACCCAGCATGTTGTCGATGGGGTCACCGACAAAATTGAACATGGAAAAAGCGACCAGACCGACCACGAGCAAAACAATGAAGGACTGAAACGCCCGTCTGATGGCGAACGCGAGCATGGGCTGACCTAGGGTGTGCTTGAGAAACAAGGTATCCCGGCGGACGAGCTATCCGCCGGGAAATTTGTCAGGACGAGAGGTTTTCTAGAAAACCGCCCACCCGGTCAACGGCTACATGCCAAGCTCAAAATATTTGAACTTTGGTGTGTCATCGGGGGCTACAACCGTTCCGACCTTGTCGGCCATACCCCAGTTGAGCACCTGGTGATGGATCGGAATGTAGAGCTGTTCGGCCTGCACAACGGCCCAGATGTCAGCAATCATCTGATTGCGTTTATCCAGATCGGTTTCAGAGGCCAGAGCCTCGATGGTCACATCCAGGTCGGGATCAGAGAAGCGCGTTCCGTTCCAGGAGCCATACTTTTCACCCTTGGAGTGAACCAGGAAGTTGAAAATGTACTCGCTGTCATAGGTGGGAACGCCCCAACCCAGCATGTAGAAATCGGTTTCCAGATTGTTGATCAGCGGGAAGTGCTGCGCTTTGGGCAAAGCATCAAGCTGAACGGTGATGCCAATTTGCGCCAGCATGCCAACGGCTGCCTGACAAATCGCTTCATCGTTTATGTAGCGATCATTGGGACAGTTCAGGCGGATGGAAAAACCATCGCCATAACCCGCATCAGCCATCAGCGCCTTTGCAGCATCAATATCATTTGGCGGAACCTGATCCAGTTCAGCGGTCCAGCCGTTGACGAAGGGAGGCATGGCAACACCGGCGGGAATTGACTGGCCGCGCATGACCACCTGTTTAATGGCCTCGCGATTGATGGCCATGTTCATGGCCTGGCGAACCCGGAGGTCGGCGAGCGGATTGGCGCCCTCGATATTGTCGCTTTCCAGATCAGCATCGCCCTGGTTCATGCCAAAGAAGATGACCCGGTTTTGCGGAGCGGTGATGACCTTGAGGCCATCGGTATCGTTCACGCGGGCCAGATCCTGCACCGGAACGTCCTGGATGAAGTCCACTTCGCCTGAGAGCAGCGCGGCCACACGGGTCGCCTGGTTCTGAATAGGTGTGTAGACGATTTCTTTCACCTGCATGGGGAACTCGCCCATGCCCCAATAATCCTCGTTGATGGTGAGGACGGTCTTGGCGTCGGTTTCGCGGGAAACCAGCATGTAAGGTCCGGTACCGTTGGCGTTGCGGGAGGCAAACGTGTCTTCGCCACCCTCATAGTCCTGTACCTTGACGGCGTTGTTGGCCTCGGCCCAGTCCTTGTCCATGATGAACAGGTTGGTCAGGTTGGAGGGCATGATGGGATTTGGACCATCGGTGACGATTTCAAAGCCATACTTGCCGTCGGCGCGCACCTCGGTGACTGAAGCCAGAAGCTCCTTGTAGTCACTGTCCGCCGACATGGCGCGGTTGAACGAGAACACAACGTCCTCACTGTCGAATTCGGCACCATCATGGAATTTTACGCCTTCACGAAGCTTGAACCACCAGACATTGGGGTCGCTCTCACTGGGACCCCACTCGGTGGCAAGTGCAGGGACCGGCGCACCGGTCATGTCGCGGATCAGCAACGGCTCCATGATCTGGTGGATGAGCGCGCTTGTTGGCCCTTCGTTCTGGGCATGGGGGTCAAGCGTCAGCGCATCACCAGCGCGTGCCCAGTTCAGAGTTTGCGCACTCACAAGCGCTGTTGTGCCCGCCAGCACCACGGCTGCGAGTAGAAGTGATTTCATTTTCATATTTTTCCTCCCTATTGGTTTAACGGGTAATTATGAGGTTATTTCAGTGGATTGCAAGCCATTGCTTGTCGTGCATGCCAAACTTGCGGTCGTTTTTGCCACTAACTATTCAGCAGCTGGGGCCCGTTCCGGTCTGGAGGCAAATTCGAGCATGCTGGCCAAAGACACAAATGGGATTTGCAGGTAATCAGAAAGCCCGATGGTGCAGGTGGAAACCGTTGAAACACCGATGTTGCACCCCTCGGGCGCGTCATTCGGGGCAAAACGCAAGGCGTGGGCATTCAGTTCGGGCTGAAACAACCCTTTGTCGCCCGCATAACCACAGCAGGTAACAGAGCCAAGAACGGCAATTTCTTTTGCACAGGCCCGGGCCAGTTTTTCTGTCAATGCCTTTTCGTTCTGAAGCTGGGCCGAGCAGTTGTGATGCACAGCGACGATATCAAGCACGGGGCTGGTGTTCAGGTGAGGCAGGACTTGAATTGCCAGAAATTCAATGCTGTCAAAAACGGGCGTGTTATGGTTTTTCATATGCAGGGCGCAGGTGGAGGTATCGGTCACGTAGGGAGGCGCGGGTGTGCCTGATGCGGCTCCGGTCAAGGCTGTGTTGAGCCGGGCGCCAACCTTTTGCGCTTGCCCCGGATATCCCTTGGAAAGGAAAGACTGGCCACAGCACAGTCCTTTCAGGTTCTGCGGCACGACAGGGTTGAACCCGGCGCGCTGGAAAAGGGTTATCATGGCGTCGGTGACCGGCAGCAGATCGAGTTCGGTTTCGGGGGGGCCGAACATGCGCGAGGCGCAGGCGGGAAAATATATCACGTCACCACGGGGTGCGTCCGGGACCTGAGGTACTTCGGGCGGAGCGCCGGGGCCGGGGCGCAGGTTCTTGCTGACACGGGGAACCTTTCTCCCTGTTATCCTGTTGAGGACTCCTGACGCACTTTCCAATACCTTGTCGCCCGCCAGTGCACGGATCATGGATTGCGCACCAATGGCAACGCCTGCGAGGTTCTCGGTAATGGCGGTGTTGTCAGCGGCAAGGCCCGCGATTGCATTGGAAAAGCCGGAGCGCCTTGCCTGACGTTTGCCAAGAATCATGGAGCCGGTTTCAATACCGATGGGACAACGCGTGGCGCAAAGGTTGCATCCGGCGCAGGTGTCCATACCGGCATGCACAAACCCCTGCTCAAGGGCTTTTGCCAGTTCATCGTTCTCTCTGGTCAAATCCAGGCGCGTTGTTTCCCGGATCATTGCTATGCGCTGGCGTGGGGACAGGGTCAGACCAGCTGAAGGGCAGGCCGCCTCGCAAAGCCCGCACTCGATACAAAGGTCTACCAGATCATTGCTGGCGACCATCTGCTTGGTGTTTTGGACATGAATTTTCGCGTTATTGTTAAGAATTACCCCAGGATTGAGCATCAATTCCTTGTCGAGCAGATTTTTAATGCGAAACATGAGGGAATAGGCTTTTTCTCCCCACTCCTGTTCAACAAAAGGAGCGATGGCGCGACCGGTGCCGTGTTCCGCTTTTAATGAGCCCTGATAATCGACAGAAACCAGCCGGGCGAGGTCTGCGGTGAAAGCTTCGAAACGTTCAAGCTCGGGGGCGTTGGTAAAGTCCGCGTGCATCTGAAAGTGCAGGTTTCCCGCAAGGGCATGGCCAAAGATAATGCCTTCTGTGTAACCGTGTTTGTCAAAGACAAGGCGCAGGTCGTCCACCGCGTCGGCGAGCCGGTCGATGGGCACGGCCACATCTTCGGTCAGCATCACGGAGCCTTTGGGTCTTGAGGCCCCGGCGGAAGCAAAAAGACCCTTGCGCACATCCCATAATCCCAGTTGCACGTCGGGGTCTTTGGTAAATTTGGGTGTCGAGAGCGCGCCAACCTCAATCAGCGCATCACTGGCAGTCTTTATGTCCCCGTCGAGCAACTCGGGGTTTTCCGCCATAATTTCGATGAGAACTGCCGGGGAGGTGGCGCTGAGCATGGGCACAAAAGGGACCATCGCGGGCAGATACTCGACGGTGGCAAGAGCCTTTCGTTCCATGAACTCGGCCGCTGAAACCCCTACCTCGTGCAGGGCCTGCACACCCTCGGCGGCCTTGTGGTTGGTGGAAAAAGGTACGAGGGCCGTGGCCTTGTGGGGGTGGTCGGGCACGGTATTATAGGTGATTTCGGAAATAAACCCCAGCGTGCCTTCCGAGCCCACCATCAGATGGGTGAGAATATCTATGGGGTCGGTAAAGTCGATCAGGGCGTTGAGGGAATAACCAACGGTGTTCTTTATCTCGTATTTGCGCCGGATGAGGTCTGCCAGTTCGTTGTCCTTGCGAACCTCTGCGCCAAGGGCCTCCAGACCATCAATAATATCGGGGCGGGAGAGAGCAAAGCGTCTGCGTGAATCCGGGTCGGCACTATCCAGCAAGGTGCCATCACTCAGGATAAGGCGCAACCGGTCCATGGTGTGGTAGGTGTTCTGGGCTACCCCGCAGCACATGCCGGAGGAATTGTTGGAGACCACACCACCGATTTTGCAGGCGGCCTGGCTGGCCGGATCGGGGCCGATTTTCTTATTGTGCGCACGCAGGGCAGCGTTAGCATCGGCGACAATAACGGCGGGACCAAGGGTGGCTTTTTTACCGTTCTCAGAGACTGTCAAATTGTTCCAGCCATCGCCGAGAACGCACAAAATGCCGTCAGTGACGGCCTGCCCGCAAAGGGAGGTGCCCGCAGCGCGAAAGGTTACAGGCAAGCCTTCCTTGCGGGCCTGCGCCATCACTGCGCGGACCTCGTCTTCGGTATCGACGATGACGACCAGAGCCGGGATGAAGCGGAAATAGCTGGCGTCCCCTGAATAGGCGTAGGTATAGAGGGGATCGGTTTTGAGCCTGTGGGCTGGAATGAGCCCCTTGAGTGCAGCTGCAATGCGCTTGCCGGAAGCCTTGTTGTTGTCCATCAAATAAGAGCCCCGGCTTTCATCAGGCGCGTCGGGTGACGGCTGTGCCCTCGTCATGCTATTTTAGAAAAGAGTGCATCACCATGTACACATAAAAAACCCGGCTGGTGAAAGCCGGGCTTTTCGTTCTAGGAACGAGGCCAGAAAAAGACTATTCGTCAGTGTTCTGTTTTGCGGCAGCCTCGGCGGTTTCAGGTGACCCTTCTGCCAGGTTCTGGGCGCTTTCCTCGCGTTCCTTCTCGCGGGCGGCGCGGGCCTCGGCGGCCAGAGCGCGTTCCCCGTCGCGGATACGCTTGGTGCGGATATTGGTGTTTTCGAAAATCCGGGCTGACTTGCCGCGACGATCACGCAGATAGTAGAGTTTAGCGCGCCGCACACGACCACGACGCAAAACCTCAATACGGTCAATGTTGGGCGAATAGAGCGGAAAAACGCGCTCCACGCCTTCGCCGTAGGAAATCTTTCGCACGGTGAAGTTCTGGTTCAGTCCCTTGCCGGCGCGGGCAATGACCACCCCTTCATAGGCCTGCAGGCGTTGTTTTTCGCCCTCGCGCACCTTAACCCAGACTTTAACCGTATCGCCGTGGGAAAACTGTGGGATTTCGCGCTGTTCTGCAAGCGCCTGAACCTGCTCTTTATCAAGCTGTTCGATGATGTTCATGTTAACTGTTCCGTTCTGATCTTTTCTTTGGGGGTGCCTAACAAGAAGGTGGAGCTTTGCTTTTGCCCGACTGTGAATTGTTTTGGGTTCTTGTTTACGCCCGGTCTTAATTGGACGGAGTTTGTCGTCGTGCCGGGCCTATACATGAGGAAAGGTCTTGAGTCCACCAGATTTGAGCAGGTGAAAATTCGTCGCATGGCGGGGGACCATGAGATGGAATAAGGAATAGCTCCTGATCTCACGAAAAACGCTTTGCTGATACGGAAAAACCTGAACCATGAACAAAAGAATACTGGCAATCATCATTACCCTTGGCGGCCTTATATGGGGCGGCATTCCGGCCCTGGCGCAACAAAGCGTGGTTGTTGGAGAGTTGGAGCTGAGCGGTGCGTTCACACGGGCCACCCCGCCCAATGCAAAAACCGGGGGTGGTTTTGTGACCATCACCAACAATGGCGAGATGGACGACCAACTGGTTTCAGTCAGTTCACCGGCAGCGGCGGTTGTGGAACTTCATACCATGAAAATGGAAAATGAGGTGATGGTGATGAGGTCCAGCCCTGATGGGTTTGCGGTTCCCGCAGGAGAGGTGACAGAACTGTCCCCGGGGGGAAAACACATCATGTTCATGCAGATCACAGAACCGTTCAGAATGGGAAATTTGGTGCCCGTCACCCTGGTATTTGAGCGAGCGGGAAGTGTCGACCTTATGCTGCCGGTAGCTCCCATTGGCGCCAAAAGCTATGTGCCCGAATAGGGGAGTTTAATTCCCTTTGCCCAACAGGTCCGGGCGGCGGGTGCGGGTGAGGCTTTCACTCTGTTTTTGCCGCCACTCTTTTACTTTTGCATGATCGCCTGAGGTCAGCACCTGGGGGACAGGGCGACCCTCAAATTCCTGCGGCCTTGTATATTGGGGATATTCGAGCAGACCGTTTTCAAAGCTCTCGTCCCTGCGGCTTTCCTTGCTTCCCAGAACGCCGGGGATGAGACGGACCACAGCTTCAAGCAATACCATGGCGGCGGTTTCTCCCCCGGCCAGCACATAATCGCCGATGGAAATTTCTTCGAGCTGACGCGCTTCGATAACCCGCTGATCCACCCCTTCAAAGCGCCCGCAGATGATGATTGCACCGGGACCGTTTGCCAGTTGATGGGCGCGGGTTTGCGTCAGGGGTTTTCCGCGCGGCGACATGAGCAGGCGCGGGCGGGGATCGTCCCCTATTGAAACCGCATCAACTGCCCCCGCCAGCACATCGGCGCGCAACACCATGCCGGGGCCGCCCCCGGCGGGGGTATCGTCGACATTTTTGTGTTTGCCAGCGCCAAAATCACGAAGCTGAGTGGTGCCAAGCGACCACAGTCCCTTGTCCAGACCACGACCGAGCACCGACGCCCCAAGGGGGCCGGGAAACAGTTCCGGGAACAGGGTGATGACTTGTGCATCAAAACTCATTGCTTCTGGTCCCCTTCAATTTCAACCGGAGGGACGATCAGCACAAACCCTTCTTTGATGTTGACTTGCGGCACCACGGCACGGGTGAAGGCAAACAGCTTTGTTTCGCCATCCGGCTCACGGACTTCGAGCAGGTCGCCCGCCCCGAAATTGGCGATGGTAGTGACTTCCCCCAGCACTTGGCCGGTGTCGAGGCGCGCCTGAAGCCCGACAAGGTCGACATGGAGAAACTCGTCTTCATTGTCGCAGGGCGGCAATTTGCTGCGGGGAACGAACAGTTCCACACCATTCAGGGCCTCGGCTGAGGTGCGCTCATCAATGCCTGCCAGTTTGGCAATGACCACATTTTTTGCGAGGCGGGATTTGGTGATGGTGAGCTTCAGCCCGGCCCGGTCTGTATATAGAGGCGAATAGTCGGCGATGGACAGGGGATTTTCGGTAAAGGAATTTATCCGCACCTGCCCGCGCAACCCATGGGCGGCGCCAATGCGGCCCACGAGTATTTTTTTGTCCCCGGAGTTCCCGGAACTGGCGTTGTCCGCCATCAAAGAATTTCCTCTATTCGGCCGCTTTTTCTTCAGTTGCCTCTTCAGCGGGAGCGGCGTCAGCTTCGCCTTGCGCCTTTTCGTCCAGGCGCT
Organism: Devosia sp.; assembly: GCA_011322005.1. Taxonomy (GTDB): domain Bacteria; phylum Pseudomonadota; class Alphaproteobacteria; order Rhizobiales; family Devosiaceae; genus DROE01. Next base: position 4,536 of record DROE01000072.1, on the reverse strand, counting down.
CCTGGGCCTTTTTGCCCGGCTTGGCCTTGTTGGGGTTGTTACGGGCCTCGCGCTTCAGAATATCGGCGGCATCCAGAAAGCGGGCCACCCGGTCGGTGGGCTTGGCGCCGACCGAAAGCCAGTATTTGGCCCGATCAACATCGAGTTTCACCCGCTTGTCGCTGTCCTTGGGAAGCATGGGATTGTAGGCGCCGATGCGCTCGATAAAACTGCCATCGCGGGGTGCGCGAGCGTCCGCAACGATGATGTGATAATAGGGGCGTTTTTTGGAGCCGGCGCGGGAAAGACGAATTTTAACAGCCATGGTTTTTATTCAGTTCCTTGTTTCTCGAATGTGATGTGGTTGATTGAAGTTTCTATTTCTTTTTCAACGGACCCGAGCCCAGACCGGGAAGGCCGGGGAATTGGGGCTTGCCAAGGTCGGGCAGGGAATTGTTTTTGGTCAGTTGGGTGAAATCTTCCGGCAATTTTTCGGGCAGCGCTTTTTTTGTGCCGCCCCCTGAGCCGGGCAGGGAATTGGGGTCGACGCCCAGTTGTTGAGCCATTCTTTCCAGTTCAGCGGGGTCCATACTGGCCATATCGGGCATTCCGCCTGCCATTCCAGGCGGCACACCAGCGCCCATACCCCCGAGCATCGAGCCCATACCGCCGCCACGGGACATTTTTTTCATCATCGAGGCCATCTGGCGATGCTGTTTTATCAGCTTGTTGATCTGGGAAACCTCGGTGCCGGCACCGGCGGCGATGCGCTTGCGGCGCGAGGCGTTGAGCAGTTCGGGCCGGGCGCGTTCCTGAGTTGTCATGGAATTGATGATGGCCACCTGCCGGTCGAATGTTTTTTCATCGACATTTGCCCCGGCCATGGCTTTTTTCATCTGCCCCATGCCCGGCATCAGGCCCATGATGGCGCCCATGCCGCCCATTTTTTTCATCTGCAGCAATTGATTGCGTAAATCATTGAGGTCAAAGACGCCCTTTTTGAGCTTTTTGGCCATTTTGGCAGCATCGTCGGCGGAAACCGTCTCCGCCGCTTTTTCGACCAGCGAAACAATGTCTCCCATGCCCAAAATGCGGTCGGCAATGCGCTTTGGGTGGAAATCCTCCAGCCCCTCCATCTTTTCGCTAGTGCCGATAAGCTTGATAGGTTTGCCGGTGGCAGCACGCATGGACAGGGCCGCGCCCCCACGTCCGTCACCATCCATCCTTGTGAGCACGATGCCGGTAATGGCAACGGTCTCATCAAACGAACGGGCCAGATTGACCGCGTCCTGCCCGGTCAGCGCGTCCACCACCAGCAGCACTTCGTGGGGGGAGGTGGCAGCCTTGATGTCGGCGGTTTCCGCCATCAGGGTTTCGTCAATATGGGTACGTCCGGCGGTATCCAGAATATAGACGTCATAGCCGCCACGCTTTGCCTCGTCGGCGGCGCGGTTGGCAATCCGGATCGGGTTTTCCCCCGGCACGATGGCCAGCGTATCGACACCGACCTGTTCCCCGAGCACCTGAAGCTGCTCCATGGCGGCGGGGCGGCGTGTGTCGAGGGAAGCGAGCAGGACTTTTTTGTTTTCGCGCCTTTTCAGGCGCAGGGCGATTTTTGCCGAAGTGGTGGTTTTGCCCGAGCCCTGCAGGCCGACCATCAGGATGGGCACCGGCGGGGCGGCGCGTAAATCTATTGATGAGGCTTCTTCGCCCAGCACCCGCACCAGTTCATCGTTGACGATCTTGATGACCTGCTGGCCCGGGGTAATCGAGCGGGTTACCTCAGAGCCGGTGGCCCGTTCTTTCACCTGTTCGGTAAAGGCGCGCACGACCTCAAGGGAAACGTCGGCTTCAATCAGCGCCCGGCGGATTTCGCGCAGGGTCGCGCTGACGTCCGCTTCGCTCAGGGCGCCGCGGCCGGTGATGTTCCTGAAAATGTTGCCCAGACGGTCGCTGAGAGTGTCAAACATCATTTTACCTCACGGGTCTCTCCACCCTGACTTTTTGCGCCCGAACATAAATGGGAACCAAAGTTCCAAAAGCCAAAAACACCCGAGGGCGCAACGCGCTGGCGGGTGGGGACCGTATGCCTCTTGGGCACACCAGTGGCTCGAACAGTTCGCTCAAAGACAGAGTTGGCGGTTTATAAGGGGATGGGGCGGGATAAGTCAATCAGGTTGCGGGGTGGCTGGAAACAACATTTTGTCTCTGGTGTCGGTGAATAATCGCAGATAGAGCTAACCTGAGCAGAACAACACAGCGGAACCCTTCCCCATGTCCAACCCAATCTCGTCCACCTATCTCAAGAAACTTGCAGAAGTCGCTGTCAAGGTCGGTTTGCGCCTTGAGGAGGGTCAGGACCTGGTGATGACCGCGCCGCTGGAGGCGGTGCCGCTGGTCCGGCTGATAACAAAGGCCGCCTACAAAGCGGGGGCCGGGCTGGTGACTACTTTTTACGGGGACCCGGAGGCGACGCTGGCACGCTATAAATATGCGCCCGATGCCAGCTTTGACAGGTCAACGGACTGGTTGTTCGAGGGCATGGCCAAAGCCTATGACAACAACGCGGCGCGGCTGGCGATAAGCGCGGACAATCCGATGCTTTTGGCCAACGAGGACCCCGAAAAAGTCGGGCGTGCCAACAAGGCCATGTCCAAGGCCACCGCCCCGATGCGCAAGCGCACAGTCGAGTTTGACATCAACTGGACCATTGTCTCCTATCCCGGTGCCGACTGGGCAAAACAGGTGTTTCCTGATGACAGCGAGGAAATGGCGGTTCAAAAACTGGCCGAGGCCATTTTTGCCGCCTCAAGAGTTGACCGGGACGACCCTATCGCCGCCTGGGCCGAGCACAACGCAGTTCTGGCATCCAAATACAAATGGCTGAACGAACAGAATTTTGCCTCCCTGAACTTTGTCGGACCGGGTACGGATCTAACCGTAGGGCTGGCCGATGGCCATGAATGGGCGGGCGGGGAGGCTCCGGCCAAGAACGGCATTACCTGCAACCCCAATATTCCCACCGAAGAGGTTTTCACCACCCCCCATGCCCAAAGGGTTGAGGGCCATGTCACCTCAACCAAGCCCCTGTCCTACCACGGCACGCTGATTGACGAGATTTACGTTGAATTTGAAGCGGGCCGGATTGCGAAGGCCGGGGCGGGCAAGGGCGAGGATGTGTTTCTCAAGATGCTGGACACCGACGAGGGCGCGCGCCACCTTGGCGAAGTGGCGCTGGTGCCCCATTCTTCCCCCATCTCGCAGTCGGGCATATTGTTCTTCAACACCCTGTTTGATGAGAACGCCGCCTGTCATATCGCCCTTGGCCAGTGTTATTCGGAATGCTTTAAGGGTAGCAAGACCATAACGCAGGAGCAGATCAAAAAGCAGGGCGGCAATTCAAGCCAGATTCATGTGGACTGGATGATAGGCTCTGACAAAATTGACATCGACGGCATTACGCAGGACGGGGTCCGGGTTCCGGTATTCCGAAAAGGGGAATGGGCGTAATCGCGCTTTGCGGGTTGCGCTTCAATCGCCCGCATGATTGTTGACTCGTCGGCTTCATGAGAACTCACTTCTGGAAATATGCCTGAATGTGCGCCATATAGGGCCAAAGGGTTCCCTGAAGCGGATGAATCGGGCGATGTCTGGCACGGTCGGCTATCTGAAAATGAACGGTCTGGGCAACGAATTTGTCGTGCTGGACGGCCGTGAAACGCCGGTGCTGCTGGATGAAGACCGGGTGCGCTGGATTGCTGACCGCGAGCAGGGCATTGGCTGCGACCAGCTTATCGTGATGGAACAACCCACAGCTAAGGGCGCAGATGTGTTCATGCGCATTTTCAATCACGATGGTGGCGAGGTTGCAGCCTGTGGCAACGCCACGCGCTGCGTCGCGGCCATTGCCGCAAGAGAGCTGGGGCGCGGTCAGATAGCTGTTCAGACCAGGACAGGACTGCTTGTGGCGAATGTGGATGGGTCGCGGGTCAGTGTGGACATGGGAAAACCGAAATTCGGCTGGCAGGACATTCCCTTGAGCGAAGAGTTTGGCGACACAAGGGGCATAGAACTGCAAATCGGGCCCATTGATGCGCCGGTACTGCACACCCCTTCCGTGGTCAATGTGGGCAATCCTCATGCCATCTTCTGGGTTGGCCAAAACCCCGATGATTACGAACTGGAGCGCTTCGGACCGTTACTTGAAAACCATCCGCTTTTCCCTGAACGCGCCAACATCTCGCTGGCGTGGGTGTCGGCGTCCGATGAAATCAGGGTGAGGGTATGGGAGCGCGGTGTGGGGTTGACCAAAGCCTGCGGCACTGCGGCCTGCGCGGTTGCGGCTGCGGGCGCGCGAAAAGGGCTGAGCGCCAGAAAGGTCAAGGTCATCCTTCCCGGCGGCAAACTGGATGTGGAGTGGCGCATCAGGGACAACCACATTGTCATGAGCGGTCCCTGGGAACTTGAAGGAACGGGTGAACTCTCTACCGAACTGACAGGGGCGCGGTTCATAAAATGAGCGATTCACCCTGCACTCTTACCTTCGGCTGCCGTCTG
>DROE01000071.1 GCA_011322005.1 Devosia sp. | reverse complement strand
ATGGCGGTCGAAGAAAACGAGCATAGACGTTTGCTGCTCGACATGTACCGGGAAAAATTTGGTGACCGGCTGGTACCCATCAGGCGCGAGCATGTGCGTGGCTTCATCGCGCGCAAGCCCATCTGGCTGATGAAGCACCTGGATATTGAAACCATCCGTCAGCAGGTGTGGGAAATGGAGGTCTCGGCCCAGAGTTTTTACCTGTCCGCCGCAAAGCAGGTGCAGGACGTTGAGGTGCGCAAGTTGCTCGGCGATCTGGCGGAGCAGGAAGTCGCCCATCAGCAAACCGCCGACCGGCTCGAAGCAACCCATCTGGGTGAAGAGGAAAAAGACGAGGAAAAGCTCGCCGCCCACCGCCAGTTTGTCCTTACCTATGTGCAACCCGGTCTGGCCGGGCTGATGGATGGTTCGGTCTCAACACTGGCACCGGTTTTTGCTGCCGCCTTTGCCACCGGCTCCACCTGGCAGACCTTTCTCGTCGGGCTGGCCGCGGCCATCGGGGCGGGAATTTCCATGGGTTTTACCGAAGCGGCCTCGGACGATGGCAAGCTGACCGGGCGCGGCTCACCGGTCAAACGTGGTCTGGCCGCCGGTATCATGACGACTATCGGTGGGCTGGGCCATGCGCTGCCCTATCTGATTACCGACTTCGTTACTGCCACCACCGTTGCCATCATTGTTGTGCTCATCGAACTGTGGGCCATCGCTTTTATCCAGTCCAAATATATGTCCACCCCGTTCTGGCGCGCTGTGTTTCAGGTAGTGGTTGGCGGCTCGCTGGTTTTTGCCGCAGGGATTCTCATTGGCAGTGCGTAAAGACGAATTTTTGACATTGCCGGTGCCGGAGTTGCCGCGGGTGCGCTATGTGGGACGGGGCTATTACACGTCGGCCTATTATGTGGTGGAGCCAACGCGTGCTTCTGAACTGGAAACCGCTCCGGCGCCGGAAACTCCCGAAGAATTCGACCCCGAGCTGGAACCTGACTATTTTTTGGAGCACGGATATCCGGAACCTGAGTCGGCGGCGGGACAAAAAGAGCCTGAAGAGCATAGAACCATCGTTTTATGCCACGGACTTGCGGCCAGCGGATTGCAATTCGTCTTAGATGCGCACTTTTTTGCCGAGCGGGGTTTTCGGGTCATCGTGCCGGATTTGCGCGGCCATGGGCGCTCCAAAATGCCCGATCAGAGTCTGCGATCTGAAGACGACTTCACCATCAAGATGATGGCAGATGATCTGGTCGCAATTCTCGACAAAGAAGGGGTGCGCTCAACGCACTGGGTTGGCAATTCACTGGGTGGCATACTGGCTTTGTCGCTCATGGGCTCGCACGCCACACGCCTCAGGGACGTGGTTACCTTTGGCACCAGTTTTTCCTTTGATGTTCCCCGATACTATTTTACCCTGCTGCAGTTTGCCAGCAAGCTGGTCTCACGCGAAAACCATGCCCGGCTTGGTGCGCGCCTCACAACCGTGCGACCGGAGGCCCAGGCGATCGTCTACCGGATGATCCTCAAAACGGACCCCGAAATCATGTTTACGATCGCCCGCCACCTGAGCCGGTATGATCTGATCGAACACGCCCGAACCTTTGACGGCGCGATGCTGATGTTGCGTGGTGACAAGGACATTCTGGTCAACCAGGCGCTGAGCAAAACCCTGTCCGCAATGCGCGAGCATGATCTTTTTTTCCTCAAGGACATCAGCAATGCAGGTCATTGCGCCAACCTGGATCAGCCTGAAGTGGTCCGTGATGAAATACTGGGGTTTGTTTCCGGAAGCTGGATTTTTGATGAATAAATGACCGAAACGCCCGGATGCGGCTTTTTTTCGCGTCTTAACCCGCCTGCTGCCGGTCAGCTTCCCGGCGGGCCTTTTTGGCTTTTGCGCGCGCCCGGGCAGCGCTTGCCGCGTCGTCTCCCAGATGGGCCATGCCTCTTTGTTCGGCCAGTTCCATCTGTTTCTGGCGCTCGGCGGCGGCGGCGCGGGTTTTGGCATATTCCTCACCCGAGCAATGGGGGCACTGCACGCCTTCTATGAAATCCGGGTGGGCGCGCTCTTCTGGGGTCAGGGGAAAACGGCAGGCGCGACAGAGCACGGCTTCGCCTTCAACCAGCCCGTGACCAACAGATACCCGCCCGTCAAACACAAAGCATTCCCCGCGCCAGCGCGAATGTTCGGCGGGGACGGTTTCAAGATAATTCAATATGCCGCCGTCCAGATGATAAACTTCTTCAAATCCGTGGGCCAGCATATAGGCTGACGCCTTTTCGCAACGGATGCCTCCGGTGCAGAACATGGCAATCTTTTTGTCGCGCGCCGGGTCCAGATTGTCCGCCACATACCGCTTGAATTCAGTGAACTTTCGCGTTCGGGGATCGATTGCGCCCTCAAAACTGCCTATGGCAAATTCATAGTCGTTGCGGGTATCAATCACCACAACGTCCTGGCGCGCAATCAATTGGTTCCAGTCCTTTGGCTGCACATAGGTGCCGACAGTTTTGCTGGGGTCGGCTTCGGGAGCCCTCAGAGTGACGATTTCCGGTTTCAGGCGGACTTTCAGGCGCAGAAACGGCATGTTCCGGGCAAACGAGAACTTGGTCTGCGCCCCGCGCAGGCGTCCCTTGAAGATGTTGGCGTGCATCAGCCAGTGCGCCAACTCGTCGATGGCCTGATGGGAACCCGCCACCGTGCCGTTCAGCCCCTCGGGAGCCAGAATGAGCGTGCCGCGAATGGTTCTTTCCCGGCAAAACGCTTCCAGTTGCGGTTGCAGTTCCGCGCAGTCCGGCAGATCGGCAAATTTGTACACCGCGATAACCTTGAAGGCACCGCTTTGCTCGGGCATAGTGTTCATAGGACGCTTACTATCATCATCAAAGCCGCGCTGCCAAGAAGTGATTGTCGCAGCTTTTTT
>DROE01000070.1 GCA_011322005.1 Devosia sp. | reverse complement strand
GGCGGCACGCCCTTGCCCTCGCCGACGATGTAACCCCGCAGGCCGATGATGACGTCGGCGGGGTGGATGTCCTTGGGGCAGCGGGTGGTGCAGGTCAGGCAGTTGGTGCAGTCCCACAGCACCTCCATCCCGCTGGGGTCAATGAAATCTTCGACCAGCACCTCATAGATGATGCCCCGGATGTTGAGGGCGGTTTTCATCGAGACGGGGCAGCCGCCGGTGCAGCGCCCGCACTGGATGCACTCTAACAGGGTGTATGCTTGCGCGAAATCGTGGGTGTTGATTTTCATGCTACCCCCTTGGATTGGGCCACTGGCACTACAACAGATGGGGAAAAGAACGAACTTTGATCCCTTGGCGCAACCATCCGTTTCGTTCCAAATCTGTTGTAGCCTCTTACTTGCGCATCAACTCGGCAAACCGGCCAGCATCGAACCACCGCTTGCCATCCTTGTCCATCGTCCATACGTCGCTCACTTCGCGCTTGAGCGGCAAGACCGCCTCGCGATATTCTCAACCTGACCACTCGATAAAAGTTTCTTCCTCGGCGTGCAATCGCCATACCCAAAGCCCGGCGTGCGAGACACGGATAACAGTCCCCATTCGCCTGGCTTGCGTATCAAACTCGGGATGTCGCAGAAACCGCCTTACAAAAATGGCCGCCTCTGAGCGTTTGACATTCAGGTACACCAGACAATATCGTGCATGGCGTAACCGGCAATCATAGAAATCGTCGTCAAGGGTGAAAAAGGTTGGCTTTTGCATGTCATGCAAAAGAGAGATGATCTCGTCGTCCCCCATCCCTTGCCGACCTATCTCGTGGGCAATTTGGCGAAAAGGGATGCGCCAGCCCCGTAACAAATGGCGCTGGCTGGCGAGCACGTTCTCATCCAGGATGTTCATGCCGGCACCGGCTCCAACGCAAATTCGTCCGCGTGTTCCAGAAAGGCCCTGCCTGACAATCTCACCGCTTCGGCAATGGCTTCTTTGCTAATGCTGTGATGACATTCCTCGATGATCGTTTCCCAAGCCAACCCTTCGGATAGCATCTCGACAACCTGCCAGACCATGATCCGCGTACCGCGAAAGGTTGGCTTGCCGTGGCAGATCTTGGGATCGGCAACGATGTGACGTCCCAGGAATCTGACTTCCGAGTTCTCCTTCATCTGCACACCTCCTGCCGGTTCTATCCCCATGATCGGTGTTCTGTAAAAGCATCCCACAGCCCGATCATTTTGCTACCACAGCCGACTTGTGCTATCATGTCCTGGAATGCGGAACGTAAGGCCAGGCATGGCAGGAAGGTGGTCTATCCACCCTCCCCGGTCCTTGAGGCTCGGAGCGCGCCTGCCTGGGGGTTCCGTGTTTTCATTTTGCCAGCCTAACCATTTCCTTTCCACCAGTGCCCGGTAGTCCTCCATAGCTTCCAGTGATTGCCCTGAAGTCAACCGTCTACGCCGCGCCATCCAGGTAGCGCAGCCCGCTGCACAGGTAATTCCAGCGGCGAAACAGGTCCAGCGCCTTCTCCCGCGTCAGCCGCAGGGCCAATTGGCTCCGCGCCACTCGATGGAAAAACGGTTCCAACTCAGCGTGAGGGGAACAGGCTGCCATGATCCGCTCGAACTTGGGGTGAGGTCTGCGCCGGTGAGCGGCCTCGCTCAACACCCCCAGCACTGAAAGATCGCCTGATTTCTCGGTTTCTCGGATCAGCGTTTCCTCGTCAATCTCCTCGATATGCTGGATCAGCCAGTCGAGCACTACCCAGGTCAGCCGCCCCGACTCGCGGCAACGGGCAGTGCTCTCGGCAATGACCTTTTCCGGGCTGCGAGATGGCACTCGAGGACCGATCTCTGCGAGCAACACCGCGCCGCCCAATTGATGCCACTCTTGAAACAATCGATCCAGGGAATCTCCCATCCCTGCCCCTCTTTCAAGCGGCTGCCAGCAGCAACTCAGCCCGCTGTCCCGTCACCTCGTTGACCACCAGAAACCGGCCGGCGTCTTCGCGCCGCAACTGCTCGTTGGCGTTCAGCAACTCGATGCCATAGACTGTGCCATCAGGGGCCATATCCACCACCAACTCGTCGCTGAGTCGAATAGCCTCTACTTCGGTTCGTTTCTCCTGGAAACGCAAGTAGGCAATGTTGTGACGCGGATCATACGTGAGTTTCATCGCTTCCGTTGCTTTGGCCTGGGCCGCCATGTCGCTCTGAGACTGGTCCAATTTCGGAGATTGGACCAGTCTTTCACTTGCGCATCAACTCGGCAAACCGGCCAGCATCGAACCACCGCTTGCCGTCTTTGTCCATCGTCCATACGTCGCTCACTTCGCGCTTGAGCGGCAAGACCTGCGCCTCTGGCTCACCCCTGAGCGCCTGCTTCACCCTACGCCGCAGCCGCCGGTTGGCGAGTTGCTTGTCCCGCTTTTCGCTGGCAGCGGTAGTGATGCCCGTAATCGGCGTCTTGCGGTGAGACCGGCTCATTTTCCCTCACTCGCCCTATCCACCGATGGCCTGCACAGTCGCATAGTGGGGCACGGCTCACATCTGACCATCCGTTTCATTCCAAATCCGCTGTAGTCTCCCGCCTCCACCGCGACAGCGTCACAATCGCCCCTGCCGCCGCCGCTTTGGCCTGGGCCACCGTGTCGGGGATGTCTTTGGGCGATTGGCAGGTCCCGGCCAGGAAAATGCCCGGCTG
>DROE01000069.1 GCA_011322005.1 Devosia sp. | reverse complement strand
GCACCATGTGCCGACACTGGTCAAATGGTCGGCCACCATCGCCATGGCCCTTGGCTTCTTCATCGCCTGGTACATGTATATCCGCCAGCCGGATGCACCCCGGCGCCTGGCGGCCCAGCACGGACACCTTTACCGGTTTCTGCTCAACAAGTGGTATTTCGACGAGCTTTATGACCGTGTTATTGTACGCCCGGCCATCTGGCTTGGCCGTCTGCTGTGGAGGGGGCTGGACGACCGCGTTATCGACCAGGGTATTGTCGAGGGCGTGGGCGCGCGGGTGAAGGAGGTCACGGCGCGGGTGGTCAAACTCCAGTCCGGCTACATCTACCACTATGCCTTTGCCATGCTCATCGGGGTTGCTGCTGTTCTGACCTGGGCCATTGCCGCGGGGGGACTTCTTGGATGATTATCTCGGCCAATATCCTCACCATACTGACCTTTCTGCCACTGCTTGGCGCACTGTTCGTGCTGATCGTTCCGGGCAATGATGAGCTGGCGCTGAACAATATGCGCCGGATCGCGCTGGTCACCACCGCCATTACTTTCGTGTTTTCGCTGGTCATGTGGGCGATGTTTGACCCTGCAAGCGCCGAATTCCAGTTCGTTCAGGACTATGCCTGGATGGGAGATGTCATAGGCTACCGCATGGGCGTGGATGGCATATCCATCCTGTTCATTGTGCTCACCGCCTTTTTGATGCCTCTGTGCATTTTGTCCGCCTGGGGCTCGGTGAAAAACCGCGTGCGCGAATATATGATTGCGTTCCTGATGCTGGAAACGCTAATGATCGGGGTTTTCGCAACTCTTGACCTGGCCATGTTCTATGTGTTTTTCGAGGGCGGCCTGATCCCCATGTTCCTGATAATCGGGATTTGGGGGGGCAAGAAGCGGGTTCAGGCGTCTTACAAGTTCTTTTTCTATACGTTTGCCGGTTCGGTGCTGATGCTCCTGGCGATGATGGCCATGTACTGGTATGCGGGCACGCTGGACATCCGGGTTTTGCTCAAAACCGACTTCCCCGTGGACATGCAATATTGGCTGTGGCTGGCGTTCTTTGCTTCGTTTGCCGTCAAACTGCCCATGTGGCCGTTCCACCGCTGGCTACCCGAAGCCCACGTGGAAGCCCCCACTGCCGGTTCGGTCGTTCTGGCGGCCATCCTTTTGAAGATGGGCGGCTATGGCTTCCTCAGATTTTCGCTGCCCATGTTCCCCGACGCCTCAATCTATTTCACCAATTTTGTCTACGTGCTTTCGGTCGCGGCCATCATAATCACCTCAATCATTGCCCTGGTGCAGGAGGACATCAAAAAGCTGATTGCCTATTCTTCGGTGGCGCATATGGGCTTTGTCACCATCGGCATTTTTGTCGGCAACGTCTATGGCGTGCAGGGCGCGATTTTCCAGATGCTCAGCCACGGCATAATTTCGGCGGCGCTGTTTTTGAGTGTTGGGGTCATATATGACCGTATGCACACACGCGAGATTTCGGCCTATGGCGGACTTGTCGAGCGCATGCCCAGATATGCCTTCGTGTTCATGGTTTTCACCATGGCAAATATCGGTCTGCCCGGCACCTCGGGCTTTATCGGAGAGTTTTTGATCCTGTTCGGCATCTTCCAGATCAACACCTGGGTGGCGTTCGGGGCCCTGCTCGGGGTTATCCTGTCCGCTGCCTATGCACTGTGGCTTTATCGCCGGGTGATATTCGGCGCACTGGAGAAGGAGGCTCTCAAGGCCATTCTTGATCTGGACAAACGTGAAATTGCCGTCATGGCACCGCTTATCATTCTCACCATATTCTTCGGGTTCTACCCGGCGCCAATTCTGGATGCGACAGCGGCTTCGGTGGATGCACTGGTCAATCAATATCAAGGTGTGATGAGCATGGTTTTGCCCGTTGACGCCGTAACGAACTAGGGGATGGAAATGAATTCCGATCTCAACAGTTTTGCAAGCCTTGCACCCGCATACCCCGAACTGCTGCTGGCCATCGGTGCTCTCGCGTTGCTGATGGCGGGAGTGTTCCTGAAGGATGCCGGCGCCCGTCTCGTGGGAGTTGGTATCGGCATGCTGCTGGCCGTGATGGTTCTGGTGGTCATACAGCCGGCGACCGGTGTTTTGTTCAACGGCGGCTTCATTCAGGATGATTTTGCCCGTTACATGAAGGCGCTGGTGCTGGCCGGGTCGGCGCTTGCCCTTGTGCTCTCGGTGTCAAACGCCGTGGACAACGGCATTGCCAAGTTCGAGTATTCGGTGCTGGTGGTGCTGGCGACCCTGGGTATGATGGTCATGGTTTCGGCCAACGATCTGATGGTGCTTTATATCGGCATTGAGTTGCAGGCGCTCTCGCTTTACATTTTAGCGGCCATGAGCCGCAAAAGTGCTCGCTCCACTGAGGCGGGTCTGAAATATTTTGTTCTTGGCGCGCTTTCTTCGGGCATGCTGCTTTACGGAGCGTCGCTGGTCTATGGATTTACCGGGCAGACGCAACTGGACAAGATAGCTGAAGTAATTCTGCTCAGCGAGCGTTCGGTCGGCGTGATTTTCGGGCTGGCATTCCTGCTCGCCGGCCTGGCGTTCAAGATATCGGCGGTGCCCTTTCACATGTGGACTCCAGATGTTTATGAGGGCGCGCCGACTCCGGTCACCGCGTTTTTTGCCACCGCACCCAAGGTTGCGGCCATGGCGCTGCTTGTCCGCCTGGTGATGGACAGTTTTGAGCCGCTGGCACGAGACTGGCAGCAGATTGTCATTTTCCTTTCCATAGCTTCGATGGTGCTGGCCGCCTTTGCCGGTATCGGGCAGAAGAATATCGTGCGCATGATTGCCTATTCGGCCATCGGGCATATGGGGTTTGCGCTGGTGGGTCTTTCGGCTGGCAATCTGGTTGGCATTGAGGGAGTGGCCATCTATATGGCGATTTATCTGACCATGAATATCGGCTTGTTCGCCTGCATCCTGTCGCTGAAAAGCAACAATGGATATGTGCGGGATATCTCGGATTTGTCAGGGCTGGCCCAGACCCGCCCTTATGTTGCCGCCGTCATGGCAATCATGTTGTTCTCGCTCATTGGCCTGCCGCCGCTGGCCGGGTTCTTTGCCAAGTGGCATGTGTTTCTGGCGGCGATCGAGGCGCAGTTGTTCGTGCTTGCGGTCATTGGCGTGCTGGCCAGCGCGGTCAGCGCCTTCTACTATCTGCGGGTGGTCAAAACCATGTATTTTGACAAGCCCGAACATGAGTTCGCACCTGTTCCGGGTGAGTTGAAGTTTGTCATGGGAATCACCGGCTTTCTGGTCGTGACCTACTACCTGACCGTGGGCCGTCCGCTTGTTGATCTGGCCAACACCGCTTCAGGAAGCTTTTTTTAGAGGTGGCAGGTCAAGGGACCGGATTGTCACTCTCTTCGGGAGCAATTGCTGCCGGATATACTCTTTTGGCATTTGAAAGTGCCGGTTCAACCAATTCAGTTGCCATGGAGCGGGCCCGCGATGGTGCTCCCGACCGGCTTTGGGTGGTGGCCCGCGAGCAGACCAGGGGGCGGGGCCGCAGGGGCCGCCCCTGGCAGTCCGCCAGAGGAAACCTTGCTGCATCCCTGCTTTTGCATCTGGCTCCGGGAAACCAGGACGCCGGGCTGATGGGCTTTGTTGCCGGCGTGGCCGTGGCGCGCACCATCTCAAAGCTTCAATCGGACGGAGACGAACCGGTCAAGCTCAAATGGCCCAATGACTTGCTTTGCCAGGGGGCCAAGCTGGCGGGCATTCTGCTGGAAGCGGAAACGCTCCCCTCAAGACAGTTGGCTCTGGTCGTTGGTATCGGCATAAATGTGGCCGAAGCGCCCGACGGTATGCCCTACGCCACCACCTCGCTGCATGATATGGGTCTGACAGTCACGCCCGAGACGGTGTTTGCTGCGCTGAGTGCCCACTGGGCGGCGTGTCTTGAGCTTTATCTGGGAAAAAACGGGCGTAACAGCATTCTTGGGGAATGGCGCGCCCGTGCCGCCGGCATTGGAGAGCCTGTTCGCGTGGCCGCCGCCGGGGGAGAGATAGAGGGTATTTTTGAAACCATCGACGATGACGGCCGACTGGTTGTAAAAGCAGCCAGCGGTCAACGTGTTCCGGTTACGGCCGGAGACATTCTGATTAAAGGTTCAGAGCTCTGAACCGGAAAGAACATAATACAGTATGACAATGAACGAACTGGTGTTTGTGCCCCTTGGAGGGGTCGGGGAAATCGGCATGAACATGGCCGCCTACGGGTTTGGCCCTGAGGACAGGCGCCAATGGCTGGTTGTGGATTGCGGGGTGACCTTTGCCGGGCCGCGCCTGCCCGGAATTGAGCTTATACTTGCCGACCCCGCCTTTCTTGAAGAGCAGGGCGACAATGTGGTGGGGCTGGTGCTCACCCACGCCCATGAAGATCATTATGGCGCGGTGATGGATTTGTGGCCGGCGTTTGAAAAACCGGTTTTTGCCACCCCCTTCACCGCGGCGATGCTCAAGGCCAAGCGGGCGATGGAAGGTATCTCCGAGACCGTGGACCTCCAGATCATCGCACCGGGCACCCCCTTTGATGTGGGCCCGTTCAGGGTGGAGGCCATCGAGGTCGCCCACTCGATTCCCGAAAGCTGTTCGCTTTTGATTTCAACCAAGGCCGGCCGGGTGCTGCATTCGGGTGACTTCAAACTTGACGCTGACCCGGTTTCGGGTCCGCCCACCGACATTGAGCGTTTCAAGAAGATCGGCAGGGAGGAGGGGCCGCTGGCCCTTGTCTGTGACAGCACCAATGCCCTGAAAGAGGGCACCAGCCCCTCCGAGCAGGACGTGGCCAGAACACTTGAAAAACTGATTGCCGAAGCGCCCCAACGGGTTGTGGTCACCAGTTTTGCCTCAAATCTGGGGCGGCTGGTTTCGGTGGCCAAGGCGGCAAAGAAGGCGGGGCGACAGGTTGTTCTTTCCGGGCGCTCTTTGCACCGTATTGCTACCATCGGGCGCGAACTGGGCATGCTGGATGGCATCGCCCCTTTTCTGGACCACAACGAATTCAAACACCTGCCGCGCAACAAGGTAGTGCTTTTATGCACCGGAAGTCAGGGGGAACCGCGTGCGGCCATCGCCCGCATTTCACGCGACACCCACCCCGCCATCAGCCTTGATAAGGGTGACAGGATGATATTCTCCTCCTGGTCAATTCCGGGCAATGAGCGCGAAGTCATTGATATTCAGAACCGTCTGATAGACATGGGCGTTGAGGTGATAACCAACGCTGATGAGTTGGTGCACGTAACCGGCCACCCGCGGCGCGACGAATTGCGCCAGCTCTATTCCTGGCTCAAGCCTGATGTTCTGGTGCCGGTGCACGGGGAGGCTGCGCATTTGCGCGGGCACGCCGAACTTGGGGAGGCCGAACAAATCCTCCATGTGATGCGGGTACGAAACGGGGATATGGTGCGCCTTTTTCCCGAGCCGGAAGTCTCGCGCGCCGAAGTGCCGGTGGGTGAACTCTATCTGGACGCGGACATTTTGTGTGTGCCCGAACAGAGTGGCGTCAAGGGCCGGGTGCGCCTGTCATACGGGGGCATGGTCGTGGTTTCGCTGTGCGTGGGTTCGGACGGTAATCTGCGCTCGGGCTATGAGGTTTTCGTTGAGGGCCTTCCCGATGTCGGCGGGGAGTATGAGGGCTATACCGAGGTCATCGACAATGCCATCAGGGGCGTGTTTGCCGGTATGCCCAAGAAGCGGCGGCGTAACGCTGAAGCGCTGTCCGAAGCGATAAGACAGGCAGTGCGCGGCGAACTCAATTCCTGGTGGGGACGAAAGCCCAACGTAAAAATAATGTTACACCAGATTTGAGCGTTTATTTGCCAAGGCATGACTTAACGGCTATCACCGCAAAATCCGGGGTGCAGCAAAGCTGACTACCCGCTGATTCTTGGCCCTGCCCAGCAACAAGGAAACACCTCCATGCCCGTTGGTTCGCTGATTGCCATATATTTCGTGCTCTGGTGGCTTTGCCTGTTTCTGGTTTTGCCTTTTGGCGTGCGCACCCAGTCCGACACGGGCGAGGTGGTTCGGGGAACCGAAGCGGGTGCACCGCGCCGCTCCGGCATGCTGGTGAAACTTGTTGTCAACAGCGTGCTCACCGCCCTTGTCATGGCAGTGGCGCTTTGGGTCTTGTCCAATCCATTGTTGCAGGAATACTGGCGCTGAGCGGCGGGGCCTGTGTGGTGCCCCGGAAAAAAAACAGGGCCGGAGCCCTGCATTGATAAGTTCCGCGACAATCCGCTGGTTATAAAACATCACAAGATGATTTGCAGCCAGCGCTCCTCCCTAGACTATGTCAGCGTACAGCGATATCTCATCGCCTTCATTGTTATGACAGCTTAGTAGCAATATTGGTGCCCGGAGTCACATTAATTCTCACGCTTTAGTGAAGATGACGCAGCTGGCGGCCACTTTGTCGACAAGGTTGGCGATTGCAAAGGTGGCGGAAAAGCTTGCATGGGCGGGCGGTGTACGGTTTGACTGGCACAAGAAATTTTATCTGAGTCGGAGTTTTATCCTCAACCATGCGATTGTCCCGATATTTTTTGCCCGTGCTCAAGGAAGACCCCAAGGATGCCGAGATTGTTTCCCACCGGTTAATGCTGCGCGCGGGCATGATACATCAACAGGCATCCGGCCTTTATGCCTGGCTGCCGCTCGGCTACAAGGTGTTGCG
>DROE01000068.1 GCA_011322005.1 Devosia sp. | reverse complement strand
ATGCCGACTGGCAAGCACCTGTCGATTTTGTTTGAGACGTATCTCCGCTTTGTCGTGGGAGGAAGTTGCTTCATTGACAAATTTCTGGAGCTTGTCCGTAAGCTTTTCTGCCAGTTGTTGCTGGGTCTTTTCAACAGAAGGCAATTCATCAGGGCTGCCAAGCCTTGCTCTAACGTCTTTGGCTTTAACACCAACCCAGCGGGAAATAGCAAAAACCTCACCCCGCCAATCAACAGCTACAAAACCGCGTCTGTCTCCACTGGCCAGATAATAGCCCCGTTCTTCCAGGGCGTTAGCAAAAGCGGTTCTTGAGTCAGAAATTGCCCAGCAATCCTGAAACGCTTGCTTGATGGCGCGAGGGTCTTGCTTTGCGCGTTTTGCCTGTTGCCATTCAGCTTGAGTGAAATTGAGGGGATCGCATTCTTTGCTGTTCATCAACCCGCGTGGCATTTTCCAACCATGTTCCAGATATAACTCCCGCGACATATCGCGTAACTGTAACTTATCGTAAGAAGGATCAATCGCCTTCATCTCCTCAACGTCAATGCGCGACCAGATACAGTGGGCATGGCGACGACCATCTTTTTCGTGAAAAACTATTGCTCGTGGCTGATTAGCAAAACCCAGCTTTTCTTCGATGTCGTTTATGGCTTTCTCAAATACCTCAACTGGAACGGATTCCATTTCGGGCGGACTAAGGCTGAGCGAATACAAAAAATTCTTGCATCTGGTACCACGGCTGATCGCATAGGTTTCAGTTAGTGCCTCTGTTAGACTGTCAGAAATAAACCCGCGCATTTCATGAATGGTTACATGCTCGTTGTCTTCAGCATTAAGAAGATGAAGAGCCATTTGCATGCCCCCACCACGGCGATTGCCTTTCAGGATCATTTCTCACGTGCCTCACGTAGGCCCAGTGCCTCAATCAACTTCACCCGCATCCAGGCAATATGAGCACAAGCCAGCTTGATTTCCTTTTCGGTTTCCTCATCCATCAACAAGGAACCACAATTTGCTTCATAAGCAATTTGATTGAGATTGTTGGCGATTCGTGTTTTTCCCAAGAGACCGAGAACCTGTGCTAACGCTTTTCGATCTTTGAGAGGCGTATTCTTACGCGCTCCGCCTTTTTTCAATACGCACCAGCGAATATGGGCACTCAGGCTTGAGCCATCAGCATCCTTTTCCAATTGCGTACGTTCATCTTCTGTCAATCGAAGTGTGACGGGCGATGGATATTTCTTCTTTGGCAGTTTCGGTTGTTTGGCTGCTTTTTTGAAGGGTTGCCTAACGCCAATCTGGCTTTTCAAAGTGTCGGTCTGCCTCATAGTGACGGCCCCCGACGAATGGGGTGACGCTTGATATCGCGCTGTAATTCAAGGCTATTCAGGTCAATATCTTCTGCCTTGAGATAAGCATTCCATTCCTCTAATGTGTCAAAAAGGGTGTTCGAGGTTTCACCCTCTAGGCCCACCATTTTTCGATCTCGCGCTGACGCACTTCGTGCTTCGCTCCGATGGGGCGGCCAAGAAGTTGGCCGGCAACCTGTTCGGTTGCCTGGTTGCGGTTCGAGGTTTCTCCTCTCACCTCCACCATTTCAAATTCCAACGGCATTATGAGCGGGAAACCGTCTCGCGCCAAGGGCCTGCTAATCGAGAATTGGCAGCGGGCGCTGCTCCTCGATAGCCTCCATGGCAAAATAGGAGGTGATGGAATCAAGCT
Source organism: Devosia sp. (assembly GCA_011322005.1). Lineage (GTDB taxonomy): Bacteria > Pseudomonadota > Alphaproteobacteria > Rhizobiales > Devosiaceae > DROE01. The sequence continues at coordinate 5,366 of DROE01000068.1, read as the reverse complement.
CAACCTTGGAGATGAGCTGCTGATAAACCTGATCGTAGCTTTCCATGTCAGAGGTCACGACCTTGAGCAGATAGTCGTAGTCGCCACCGATGCGAAAGAAGTCGATAACCTGAGGAATGCGCGAAACATGGGCGCGAAAAGCAGCTAACCATTCGGCGGAATGGTGCCGCGTGCGTACCATGACGAAAACCACCAACCCCAGCCCCAGTGCCTTGCGGTTGAGGCGCACGCTTTGACCCAGAATTACGCCATCCTGTTTCAGGGCCTGCACCCGGTTCCAGCAGGCGTTGGCGGAAAGGTTGACCTTTTGGGCCAGTTCACGCTGGGAGAGCGAGCCGTCCTGCTGAATGGCCTTGAGGATCATTTTGTTGGATTTATCTAGTTTCATCGTTGTTTTCGATCAGAATCATTGAATTTTTGCTTGGTAGGCAGAGAAATTGGGCAATTTGCCGGATATGTCAATGTAGAATATCGACAACGAGGTTTGGCCGGAGTGAAACAGTGGAGCCGGAATTCAAGAAATTTGTGATGGGAATTTCCGGTGCAGATGTGCTGGGGCGCTTGCGGGCCGGACTGATCGGAGAGGGGGCAGAAATCGACACGCCATTTGGCAAAAAACCGCTGGTTTATGCCGACTATGTGGCTTCGGGCCGGGCGCTGAGTCAGGTCGAGGATTTTGTCAACCGGCACGTGTTGCCATTTTACGCCAACACCCACACAGAGGCTTCGTTCTGCGGGGCGCACACCACCCGGTTGCGCGAGGGTGCACGGGCCATTGTCGCCTCCGAATGCAATGCGAATGCCGACTATTCAGTGATTTTTACGGGGCCGGGGGCAACCTCGGCAGTCAACCGGCTGGTGGCTTTGAGCGGAATTTGCGAATTCGCCCCGGGAGAGGCGAGTGTGTTTGTTGGCCCCTATGAGCATCACTCCAACATCTTGCCGTGGCGTGAAAGCGGGGCTGAGATCGTGGAAATTGATGAGGCTGGACATGGGGGTGTAGACCTCGTGATGCTCAAGGCTGCTCTGATGGCGCGGGAAGGTCGGCCGTTGCTGGTGGGCTCGTTTTCTGCTGCCTCCAACGTTGCCGGTGCGCTCAGTGATGTTGCTGCTGTGTCGGAATTGCTCCGGCGTTATGGGGCGCTCTCGTTCTGGGACTATGCGGGGGGAGGACCCTATCTGGAAATTGATATGGAGCCCAACAGCGAACGCGCAAAAGACGCGGTGTTCTTTTCGCCGCATAAATTTGCCGGAGGGCCCGGGGCCAGCGGTATTCTGATCGTGCGCAAAAACATTGTCCGTGCTACCAAACCCACCTGGCCGGGGGGCGGCTCGGTCTCCTATGTGTCGCCATGGGACCATGATTACCTGGAGTGCATCACGGCGCGGGAGGAGGCGGGCACGCCCAATATCATTGGCGACATCCGCGCCGGTCTGGCAATGCTGGTGAAGCGGGTTGTTGGCAGGAATCTTATCGAAGAACGCGATCGGGAGTTGGGTGCGCGGGCGCTGGAGGTGTGGAATAGAACTCCGGGGTTGCGCCTGCTGGGTGCAGAAAAGCCTGACCGGTTGCCGATATTCTCATTTCTTGTTGCCAGGCCCGAGACGGGTTATTTTCATCATCACCTGATCACCCGCATGTTGAGCGATGTTTATGGCATACAGGCGCGGGGCGGCTGCGCCTGCGCCGGGCCCTATGGGCACCGGCTGCTCAGGGTTGGCAAAGGATATTCCGAAGACTTGCGTCAGGCCATCCGGGACGGGGAGGAACTGAAAAAACCGGGCTGGACCCGGCTTAATTTCAGCTATCTGATGGACGATGAAACAGCGGATTTTATCGTGCGCAGCGTTGCCCACCTGACGGAGCATGCTTCAGAATATGCGGGCCAGTATGAGGGGGACGCGAAATCAGCTCAGTTCTGCCACTGCTCAGAGTTAAACAATGGCGTTCGCCAACTCGCCGGTTGAGTTGGGCGGGCTAGATTTCGTTCAATTGTTTGCGCGTTCCCTGCTCGCCCGCCTCAGCGATGGCGTGGATGACTTTTTCGATTTCAAAAGCATCGGCCAGCGAGGGGCAAGCCTGCTTATTGTCCCGGATGGCGCTGAGCAGGGCGTGAGCCTCGATGGTTTTGAGGTCATTAAAACCAAGCTGGTGACCGGGGGCGGGGCAGAACAAACCATAGGGCGGGTGCTCGGGGCCGGTAAGGATTTTGGTGAAACCCTGAGCGGACTTCGGTCCCTGGTTCACATAGAGTTCAAGCTCGTTCATGCGTTCCTGATCAAAGCGGATCATGCCCTTGTCGCCGTGTATTTCAAAAGCCAGATAGCATTTGCGCCCCCAGGCCGAGCGGGATGAGGAGATGACCCCGCCCACACCATTTTCAAAGCTCAGAAGGGCCGAGGCGATATCTTCGTTCTCCACCGGCTTGGAGGGGTGGTCATCACCGGCAGGCCGGGTTTTGTGAACGGTTTGTGTTTGGGCAATGAGGCTTTCAACCGGGCCAACCAGGCCGATGGCGAGGCTGACAAGATGGCAGCCCAAATCTCCCAGCGTGCCAAGGCCGGCGTTGGCCTTGGTGGCGCGCCAGGTCCAGGGCAGGTCGGGGTCGGCCTGATAATCCTCATCGACGAACCCGCGAAAGTGCACGATGCGGCCGATGGTGCCGTCCGACACGAGTTTTCGGGCGTGGATGAAGGCGGGGTTGTGCAGGTAATTGTAGCCGACAATGGTTTTGGCGGTTTTAACGTGCGCGGAATTGACCATGCTCTGAGCGTCAGCCAGCGTCAGCGCCATGGGTTTTTCGCAATGCACGTGCTTGCCCGCAGCCAGCGCCGCGTTGACCATCTCTGCGTGCAGCTTGTTGGGGGTGGTGATGCAGACAAGGTCCACCGCGGGGTCGTTGACCAGCGCGCGCCAGTCATCGGTGGCGCGGGCAAAACCGAACTGGGCGGAAAAACGCTCAGCGCTCTCCGGTGGGGTGTCGCACAGAACTTCAAGGCGCGGCACGGGCACGTCCCCAAAAACCGCCGCGACCGCGCCATAGGCCAGTGCGTGGGTTTTGCCCATGAAGCCGGTGCCGATGAGGCCGATGCCTATGGTATCCATGTTCATTCCCCCCCGATTTCGGAAACGGGAACGGCGCAGCCGGTGTTGACGGATTTCAGGGCCGCCTCGGCCAGTATCAGTGAGATCAGACCATCCCTGCCCGAGGGCGAGGGGGCCTTGTTGTTGCGAACCACCTCGACAAAGGCCGCAATCTCGGCGGCGTAGGCCTCGGTATAGCGGGTCATGAAAAAATCGTGCAGCGGGGGTCTGGTGAAGCCGTCGGCATTGGCGATTTCGATCATGACCGGGCGCTGGTTTTCCGCAGAAACCATGCCGAGGGACCCGTGCACCTCGATGCGCTGGTCGTAACCATAGGTAGCGCGGCGCGAGTTGGAAATGGAGCAGTGCCTGCCGGTTTTTGTGGTCAGAATGACAGAGGCGCTGTCAAAATCGCCAAGCTCGCCAATTGCCGGATCGGTCAGAACCGAAGCCGTGGCAAAAACCGTATCAATTTCCTCGCCCAGCAGAAAACGGGCCATATCAAGATCGTGGATGGTCATGTCGCGGAAGATCCCTCCCGATGCCTTGATATAGTCCGGTGGCGGGGGGCAGGGGTCGCGCGAGATTATCTGCACCATCTCAACCTTGCCGATGCGACCTTCATCAATAGCCTTGCGCACGGCGATAAAGTGGGGGTCAAAACGCCGGTTGAAGCCGACCATGAGTTTTGTGTCGTTTTCATCAACCGTTTTGAGGCAGGCCTTGACCCGGGAAACGCTCAGGTCGATGGGCTTTTCGCAAAAAACCGCCTTTTTGGCGTGGGCGAACAATTCGATCAGGTCGGCATGGGTGTTGGTGGGAGTGCAGATGATAACGGCGTCGATGTCAGTTGATGCGGCAACATCGTCAATGGATTTGACCTGGCAGGCACAGGCGGCGGCGACAGCCCGGGCAGCGGCAGGAATGGGGTCTGAAACGGCAACCAGCTCCGCTTGCGGGTTGGCGCTGATGGCTTGCGCGTGAACTTTTCCGATGCGGCCGGCACCCAGAAGGGCAAATTTGACTGTCATTTTTTGGTCTTTTTCAATGTGGCGCGAGGCGCAGGGAATTGAATGCAGCGTTGCGATTGCCATTACAGAACAAATATTCCAAAATCACGGAATATGAACCATGTCAAGAGAGCCAGATAACGCAAATGAGCAACCGCGCCGCGCCACAATCCATTGATGAATATTACAACCGGCTGGCGGAAATGGAAGGGAGGCTGCCCAAGCGCCTCAAACAATGCGCCGATTATCTAAAGGACAATCCCGACCAGATTGCGGTGTCGACCGTGGCAGAACTTGCGGTGGGGGCCGGGGTGCAGCCTTCCGCCTTCATGCGCTTTTGCCAGGAACTGGGTTTTTCGGGTTTTTCGGAAATGCAAAAGCTGTTCCGTTACGAATATGCGCAAAAGCGCCCCGATTACAAAACGCGGCTGGCCAAACTTCGCGAGCGCGGTGGCGACAGCCCCTCGGCGTTGCTGGCGGAGTTTGTCGAAGCGGGGCGGACCTCGCTTGAAAACCTGATGCACAGCGTAAACTCGGAGGTGCTGGACCGGGCGGTCGTTGCGCTGGCGGGTGCGGAAACCATCCATCTGGTGGGCTTCGGGCGGGCCTTTCCGGTCGCTGCCTACCTCGCCCATGCGCTGGAAAGAATGGGCATTCGATCGATTTTACACTCTGGCGTGGGCAAGCTGGAATCCCAGCACATTTTGAACCCGGGCGATGCGCTGATTGCTACAACCTTTGCACCCTATTCTGCCGAAACCGTGGACTGGGCCAATGCCGCCCACGCCAGAGGTATTGAGATTGTGGCGGTCACAGACGAAAAGGCCTCGCCGCTTGCTCGCCTGAACGCCCATGTGTTGGAGGTTTCCGAGATTGATGTGGGGGCTTTCCGGTCGCTCTCGGCAACGCTCAGTCTTGCCATTGCCCTTGCCATTGCGGTGGGCGCGCAGCGCAGCCGTCCGCACAAATAGAAAAAATTGGTTGCATTTCACGAAAAATGGAATGTATGTTCTGTTTTGAGGCCTTCGGAGAAGCTCCGAAAGCTGCGGAGGGGCTGTCGTCTTTTTGTCGTTGATGAAAGAGACAGAGCGGCTCGAAAAAATATCCAGGGAGAAAACTATGAGGAATACCATTTTGGCTTTGGCCACGGCGGCAGTGGTTGCTGTCGGTGGCATGGCGCCAGCTCTGGCTGAAGGGGAGCGATTTGTTCTCATCAGTCACGCGCCGGACAGTGACAGCTGGTGGAATACCATCAAAAACGCCATTCAGGT